>JACVJG010000148.1 GCA_015711875.1 Candidatus Solincola jinzensis
CCTGGGGCACAACGGTGAGCGCGTCCAGGTCACCGTGTCCATAGGAGGGACCATCGCCCTGCCCGGCGACGACTCCATGTCCCTGGTGCGCAGGGCTGATGATCTGATGTACGAGAGCAAGAGAAAAGGCCGTAACCGCGTTACGGTGTCTTGAACGGAGAAACGAGCCGCGAGGTAGAGACGATGGCAAGCAAGGTAACTCCCGAGGTGGTCATAAGCCGTTGCCTGGGGTTTGAGCGTTGCCGGTGGAACGGCGAGATCATAATGGACGAGCTTGTGGAGGCGCTCAAGCCCTACGTCTCCTGCCGCACCGTCTGCCCCGAGGTCGAGATAGGGCTGGGAGTGCCTCGCGACCCCATCCATATCGAGCTGTGGGGGGGAGAGCCTCATCTTGTGCAGCCCGCTACGGGCAAGGACGTCAGCGAGGAGATGCGACGTTTCAGTCGCCATTTCCTCTCGCGCCTCGAGGGAGTGGACGGCTTTCTTCTCAAAGCCCGTTCACCGTCTTGCGGAACCACTGACGTAAAGATTCATGCCGAAGGAGGGAAGTCCGGCGCGGTCGGCAAGGGGCCGGGCTTTTTCGGGGAGGCGGTCGTCTCCACCTTTCCTGGCCTGCCCGTGGAGACGGAGGGACGGCTGAAGAACTGGCGCATACGCGAGCATTTCCTCACGCGCCTTTTCACTTTGGCGCGTTTCCGCACCAGCGTGAGCTGGAAAAAGGTGAGCGAGCTGGTAGATTTTCACTCCTCTCACAAACTGCTCCTCATGTCCTACAGCCAGTCAGCCCTCAAGAGGATGGGGTCCCTGGTCGCCAACCGCGAGGGACTCAAACCCCAGGAGCTTGTGCGTGTCTACCGTAGCGAGCTGGAAAAAGCCCTTGCCAGGTCGCCTCGCCCCACCTCCAACATCAACGTGCTCATGCACGCCCTGGGTTACTTTTCCAGGGGATTGCGCGCGCGTGAAAAGGCGCATTTTCTGGATTCCCTGGAAAGGTACCGGCAAGGGCATATCCCCTTGAGCGCCGTGACCAGTATCGTCGATTCATGGATAGCTCGCTTTGACCAACCCTATCTTGAACAGCAGTTTTTCTTTCACCCTTACCCGGAGGAGTTGGCGTTCATCAGCGATTCCGGCAAGGGCCGCGATCTTTAAAGGCGACGGGTGTAGCAGAACCCTTAAAGCAGCGCAATACGAGGTGCCATGACCATCCAGCCCGAGCGCATCAAGGTGCTGCGAGCCGGATTCCCCGGTCCCGGGGCCTACGTGCTCTACTGGATGCAGGCCTCGCAGCGCGCCCTATATAACCACGCGTTGGAATACGCGGTGGAGCGCGCCAACCAGCTGCGCCTTCCACTGGTGGTCTTTTTCGGTCTCACGGGCGGATACCCCGGCGCCAACCGCCGACATTACCTCTTCATGCTCGAGGGGCTGCTGGAAACCAGGGATGCCCTGCGCGAGCGGGGCGTGCAACTCGTTGTCCGCCTGGGACCTCCTCATCTGGAGGTTCTCCGGTTCTGCGAAAAGGCATCGCTTGTAGTGGTGGACGCCGGCTACCTAAGTCATCAGAGGAGATGGAGGTCGTTCGTGGCTCGCCGTTCTCCCTGCCCGGTGATACAGGTGGAAAGCGAGTTGGTGGTGCCCGTGGAGACGGCCTCGGTAAAGGAAGAGTATTCCGCGGCGACCTTCCGCCCCAGGATAACCCGCGCCCTCAAGCGGTTCATGGTGCCCCTTGCAGCCAGGGAATTGAGAAAAAGTTCCCCGGGGCTCGACCTCGAAGGCATCGACATCTCCCACCCGGACATGGTGCTGCGCGAGATCAACGCAGCGCAAGCGCCTATGCCGGCGCGCATGCCCGCGGGAGGAACCTCGCAAGCCCTCGCTACGCTGCGCACCTTCGTCGCTGAAAGGTTGCACCGCTATCATGAGCTTTCCAGCCGCCCGGATGTGGAATACACTTCCGGCCTCAGCCCCTACCTCCATTTCGGCCAGATATCCCCATTGCAGATAGCCCTGGAGGTGAGGAAGGCAGGCGGGCCCGGGGCGGACGCCTTCCTCGAACAACTCATCGTTCGCAGGGAGTTGAGCGCCAATCTCGTTTTCTACAACCCCCGCTACGACGCCACGGAAGCGCTGCCGGCGTGGGCTCTATCGACCCTGCGAGAGCACGCCCACGATAAGCGGGAATATCTGTACACCTATCGCGAACTGGAGGATGCACGCACCCACGACCCTTACTGGAACGCGGCCCAGAAAGAGATGCTCTCCACGGGAAGGATGCACAATCATATGCGCATGTACTGGGGGAAGAAGATCATGGAGTGGAGCCCTTCAGCGGAAGAGGCATTTCGCGTCGCCCTGCGCTTGAACGACCGTTACCAGCTCGACGGCAGGGATCCCAACGGCTACGCGGGAGTGCTGTGGTGTTTCGGCAAACACGACCGCGCCTTCGCGGAAAGACCGGTCACGGGCAAAGTTCGTTACATGAGCGCGGCGGGCCTTGAACGCAAGTTCGACATGGGCGCCTATGTAAAACGAGTGGAGGCGGCTTACGAAGAATATCTCTCGCTGAACAACGCGGAATCCTGATGCCTTCATCGCCAGCGTCTCAGCGTTTACGGATATAAGCGATTTAGGCACAGGACCTATACGCGATTTCGATAGGGCCGCCTGAATGAGGCGCATGAAGCCCACCTGGAGAGAACGCCTACGCTGAACACGGCAGAGTATTGACGACTTCCCGGCGTCGTTTATTGCGGGGCATAGAAAAACCGAGACCAAGAGCAACCCTTGAGTCTAGACGCCCTGCTCCCCTCGTTTCTTTCGCGCCTAGCTCGACAGCAGCGGCGAGCATAGACCTTTAAAGAGAAGCCAAAACAGCGCCCCTGCCTTTCCGCATACGTCTCAGTACCCTCGGGGCATGACGAAGTACATGGCACGCTCGGCGACAACGGGTTCGTCGGATCTTAAAACGGCGGAGAAGGCAGCCCTCTCGAGCCCCGGCAGGGCGTCCGCGGTTATGGTCACCCTCCGCTGCGCGGGCACCAGGTAATGGTAGGAGAAAACGGCGCCGTCCTCCCTCTGGAACTCCGCCTTCACATAGGCGGGGGCAAATGAGGGATTGGAGATGAGTATGTAGGTGTCGAAGGCGTTGTCGGTGTAGCCCTCGGCGAAATACCATGTTGTGGAGGCGCGCGGGGACCCCAGAGCCACGTCGCCTCCCCGGTGGCTGTCAAGGTCGTAATAGAGCGACCTCTCCGCCACCAGCGGCTTGTCCGAGAAAACGGAGAACGCCATCTCCTCATCGTTCAGCCCGCCCTGGGAGGAAATGGGAACGGTCACCCTGGAGCGCGCCCTCACCAGGTACTCATGCCTTATGCTGCCGTGATTTAGGTAGTAATCGATGGCCACGAAGGCATCTTCATCTCCCGGGTTGCCGAGTAGTATATAGCTCTGGTAGAAGCGCCTTGTGCATCCCTCGGCGAAGAACCATTCCCGCGAGAGGGCCGGAGCGCCCATGGTGACGTGGCCACCCCTTATATAGTCCTTGGTGAAGTACATGGCGCGTTCCGCCACTATGGGCCCGTCGGCGTGCACCCGCATGGAGAAGGAGGCCGCCCCCACCACCGGGAAAGCGTCCACGGGAACGGTGTAACGCGAGTGCGGGCCCACCCAGAACACGTAATCCACCATTCCCCCACCCTCGAGTTGGAAATACACCCAGGCGCTCACACCTTCGTCTCCGGGATTGGACAGCAACAGCCAGGTGTCGAAACCACCCGCCGTGCACCCTTCGGCGAAATACCACTCGGTGGAGGTCACCGCTGATCCCAAAGTAACCGTGCCGTCGGTGCGCTGGCCGGCCGCAAAATACATGGCGCGCTCCGCGATGATGGGTTTATCCGCATCAACCCGTATGGAAAACGCCGCCGCGTCCATGCCCGGGACGTCGTCCACCGCGAGGGTGAAACGGGAATGAGGGGCTACCCCGCATACCTGCTCCACCACCTCTCCGGTATCTTTGAAAAAAGCGATCCTCACGTCTGTACCCTCGCCTTGAGGGTTGGACAGCAGCAGATAGGTATCGTAAGCCTCCGCGGTGTAGCCCTCGGCGAAGTACCAGCGCGTGGAGGGCTCGGTCGCCCCGATGGTGTCGTGGCATCCGGCAATGACCCGCCTCGCGAGAGAGGCGTAGGTGATGGTCAGGGGGGTTCCATCGGGAGCCCAGTAATAGGGCCAGTATGCCTCCAGGGGGTGCTGGCGTATGCAACCGTGCGACGCCGGAGCTCCCAGGCCGGTCTCGTAACCGCGCGAGCCTCGCGGCCAGGAATGCATGCCGTGGCTGGGGGTGAAGGCCATCCAGTAATCGCATATGGCGCCGCCCAATCCGGCGTGGGTGCCGTAATGGCCGATGATGCGGAAATTCCCCGCCGGGGTGGCGTTGTTGAGGCCGGTGGAGCATCTGGTGATGTTGATCAACTGGTCGCCCTCGTAGAAGTAGAGCCGCTGGTCGGGAAGAGAGCACACAATCCTCTTGGGCCCGCCAGCTTTGCGGGCCGCCGGCTCCAATCTGGCCACGATGCGCTGCGAAAGCGGGCCCTCGCGGAAATCGCCGTCCACCGCGGACACTGCGTAACAGTATTCCTTTCCCTGCTCCACCCCTTCGTCGAGAAAGACCGGGTACTCCTGCATGGAGTCTGCCGCTTTCCCCCCCACCGGCAAGAGTTCGCCTTGCGGAGAATCGGAGCGGTAAACGCGGTAGCCCATCGCTCCCGGCACCGCCTCCCAGGTGATGGCGATGCGCACCCCTGCGTCCTCCGCCCTCTCAACCTCCCTGAGGCCGGAGGGAGGCATGACCCCGCCCCCGGGCGTGGTCACTTCAGGAGGCGAGCACGCTTCTTCGTTCGAGGTCAGACTTTCCGCGGCAACTGCGCCTTGAGTCAGCAGCGAGAACGCTAGTAACATGGCTACGGCTGCCAGGATCTTTTTCGACATCCCTCCCGCCTTTCTTGCTCCGGGGCTTTTCTGCCCGAGTTTTTCTCTTCATACGGGGCTTGAGTGCGGTGCCCTGCCCGCGCAAACGTCAAGTATTATTCTTCCACCAGCTTTTGCTATTAATCGGAAAAAGCCGGTTCGCGGTTTACGACTCTTTCATGCATGTAAGTCTTGGCTGACCCCCGGCGCAAAAGCCGCCCTCCTCAACCCGCAGGTGATGGGCGTCTCGGGACCCCTGGTATCGGCATTCTCCTTTCGTGCCGTTTCGCTGCTCAGCATGGTTAATCAGCAGATATCCTGATCACGTTTTATGGCCCCCAAAGCCATAGGCAACCGATCACGCCCGTGAGCATCCTGGCATTGCCGACCCCGTAGGAGATATTCGTCATATCCGTCCCCTGTTCCGGGCATCGAAAAAGCCGCTCGCTCTGGGTATTCGGCGAGAACCGCCACCTCAGCGTGTTCGTGAATCATGCTCTAAATATAAATATATATTGGTATTGGGCTCGTGGATCATATGCTCGGGACCTCTTCCGCCATATACACCCGGAATAGGCAGCAGTAGTAAACAGAAATCGGCTCGCAAGCTCTTTCATGCTTATTTCGGCGCATCCACACTCAGAAAATAAGCACGGGGATTCCCACCGGCACCCTCTCGTACAGGTCCTCGGAGTCTTTGATGTACATGCGGATACAGCCGTGGGAGGCGTTGGTGCCTATGGACCAGGAATTATAGGTGCCATGGATAAAGACGCCGGGCGCGCTGGTCTGGATGGCCCGCGTGCCCAGGGGGTTTCCCGGGCCGGGCGGGATATAAGGGGGCATGGTAGCCGCCCATGAGGTGCCCGGGTTGACCCAGGTGGGATTTTTTTCCTTGCCCACCACTTTGTAGGTCCCGCTGGGGGTCGGCCATGAAGGCATGCCTACGGCAATAGGGTATTGTTTTTCTATCTCCATGTTGTTGTAGAGGGTGAGGAGGTGGTTGGTCTTGTCCACGGTGATGACCTTGCCGACCTGGGAATCGGATACCTCCGGTGGGGTCACCGCTATGCTCAGCTCGGCCACGCGCTCGGTGGAGGAAAGCGCAGTGATAATGGCGGCGCGTGCCTCGTCGGTATCCAGTTCCCATCCGTCCTGTGACCTCTGAAAGACCAGCTTGCGCCCCTCCAGCTTTATCTCCGCGTTCACAGGTGGTCGGTTGATGGTCGATTCCAGGGATGACAGGAAGGAGTCCAACTTCTGCCAGTCCACGTGGATGGACAGCTCGACGCTGCGATCAAGCCCCCGGAATACGGCGCGATGCGCCCAGCGTTCGTAGAAAGGCATCTCCCTGCTCGCGCCCATGGCCCTGTCCACCGTCGCCTCCAGGTCCACGTAAGCGTCGATCTCGTACAGGGGCAGCGGCCAGGTATATCCGTCAAACGACAGGGTCAGGTCGCGGTTGAGGGATGCCAGGTCCAGTTCCGAGCGCAACTTCTCGATGGCCTCCTCGCGGCTCAGACCGCCGATGTTGACGCCCTCGACGTAAACGCCTTTGAAAACGTGCCCGGCGTAGGCGATGTCCAGGCCCAGGAAAAGCGCCGCCAGCGCCATCACGGTAACCAGCGCGACCGCCGCTATCACCAGCAGCATCTGCCGCACCACGCGCCAACCCTGCAACCTGAAGACCATCAGCACCTACCTCCATCCAAGCGATATTTCCACCACCGATGGCGTCTATCCTTCCTGGCGACTTGATGTGCCCTTATCCCCATACCAGAATACCCTTCCCGCTGGTCAGTCTTCAATGCCTGGACATGCAATAGGCAAGCCTTACCGCCTGACTGTGTGTATTTCGCCGGACGATCGCTGCCCGATCACGAGCGGCAATGCCTGCCTGTAATATTTTTTATCAGATCGGGGCTCATAATGAAATGGTTTGTTGCATTTATGTGCTCCGTTTCCGCCCTGCGGGCTCGGTTTGAGTGATACCAAAGGCATATAGCGGTCTTGGTGACTGCATACCGGTTTCCCGATCTATCTTGAAAAC
>JACVJG010000149.1 GCA_015711875.1 Candidatus Solincola jinzensis
ACCTGCAGCGCTACTTCGCCGTGAAGAAGAACGGTGGCTTCTGGGATGTGTGCGACTACCGCGATCATTATTTTCTGGGCACCAGCGAGGCGGCGGGGCCCGGTTTCCCCGATCCTCGCGCCGCGGAATCTTACGTGGGGTCGGCCTGCCGGGAAGCGGGAGGGGCGCGCGGAGCCTACAGCCAGGATTCCGCCTTCAACCAGTCCCTGGGTTACTATCCGCGGGGCACCGCCCTCTTCAGCCTCATCAACGCCATGGCCCGCCTGCGTCTCGACCGCGCCTCCGGGTACCTGGTTTACGATCCCGCCCACGCCCCCGGGCGCGTGCCCGTCTTCGCGTGTGCGGACTGGGCCGGAAAACGTGTGCCGGTGCTTGTATTCGACGGCTCAGGCAACCTGCAGCAGGCGACACATACAGCGTTGCTGCCCGCCAATCGCAAACGGGCACGATGCAAGCCGGTGACCGGGCTGAAGGCCATGCCCTTTTCATGCTCGCCCGAGAGCGGTGACGACGGGATGGCGGTGGAGATCTCCTATGACGCCCCTTCGGGTTCCTTCCTGGGGGCATATATATACCACAGCGCGGGAACGCTGGTGCGAGAGCTGGCGCCGGCAGCATCCCCCCTCTCCTGGGACGGCAAGGATGGGGAGGGCAACCCCGTTGCCGACGGAACCTACACCGTCTACCTCGCGACGCGCGCCCCCGATCCATCGGTTTGCGTTCCCGCGGCAACCACGCAGGTGGGAGTGAACAGCAACATCCCCAGCCCCTCGACCACCTGGTATCTGGCGGAGGGATATACGGGTAGCAACGTGCAATCCGGGGAATTCGACACCTGGTTGCTAATCCAGAACCCCGGCGACCAGGCCGCCAAAGCCAGCGTGACCTTCATGCTCCCGGGCGGCTCGAACGTCACGCGCGATTATTCCCTCCTCCCCCATTCCCGCTTCACCGTCCACGTGGACGACATCCTGCCCGCGGCGGAGATGTCCACTCTGGTGGAGGCTGAGCAGCCGGTGGTGGTGGAGCGTGCCATGTACTTCGGGGGAGGGCTGGCCGGACACGACACCATAGGGGTGAACTCCCCCTCTAAGCGCTGGTACCTGGCGGAGGGTTACACGGGCGGGGACTTCGACGAATGGGTGCTGGTGCAGAACCCCAACGACGCTGCCGCGGAGCTCACGGTGCAGTTCCAGACCCAGGAGCAGGGAGTGGTAGACCGTGTTTATACCCTCTCCCCCCGCTCCCGTTTTACTATCCACGTCGACGACATACTGCCCGACGCCCAGGTTAGCACCTACCTGGAATGCGACCTTCCAGTGGTGGTTGAGCGTGCCCAGTACTTGAACCACATGAACAGCGGTCATTGCTCCATTGGAGCGCGTTCACCGTCCACCACCTGGTACCTGGCAGAAGGGTATACAGGAGGCGGTTTCGAGGAGTGGCTCCTGGTGCAGAATCCCCAGGACGGAGCGGCGCGGGTAGAAATAACCTATATGGAGCTGGACGGCACCAACACCAGGATGAGCTTCGACGTGCCGGGGCGCAGTCGCTATACCGTCCCCGTGCATGACGTACTCCCGGATGCCCAGGTCTCGGCGAAGGTGACTTCTTCCCGGCCCGTGATCTCCGAACGGGCCATGTACTGGAATGGCCGCAGCGACGGCCATGCCACCTTGGGCACCCCCACTCCCGAGTATCACTGGTACTTCGCCGAGGGATACACCGCGGGCGGTTACGAGGAGTGGCTGCTCATCCAGAACCCATGGGACACAAAGGCCCAGGTCAAAGTGGACTTCATGCTGCCAGGAGGATCCAGCCAGAGCATTAACCTCGAGATAGCGGAAAGATCGCGTTTCTCGCTGAACGTGGGAGGCATCATCGGCGAGACCGAGGTCAGCCTCAGGTTGGCCTCAGATCTTCCGGTGGTGAGCGAGCGCGCCATGTACTGGCGGGAGCGCTACGGCGGGCATTGTTCCATCGGGGCCAAGCGGTGAAGTATGGGCGGGCCCGCTCCAGTCGACCCGGCTGGCTCTTTGCCGGGTCCTTTACTTTCCGCCCCGGACCGTATGGTGGGCGTCTCGCTCTCGAGGATCGTTTGCCCTGGCAGGTGTTCCCATCGCGACAACGAACAACCTCGAAAACACCCTTGTTACCGACGGCAAAGCTGCCCCTGGCTGGGCGAGCGAGGGTAGTGCGTTTAGCGCCCATGGGTCATGCCTGACGCATATCGAGACCTTTCGCCGACCTGACCAGGTATTCGAGGGTAGCGGTTTTATCACCCGCCCGCTCAAGGCCACGTCTGCCGGTGGCCCATCCCGGCAAGGCGTTTTACCGCCCTTGTTATCTTCTCACACCGTTCGCCGCTCGAGGGTCTTTCCCGGCGCGCGCGGGAGAGCCCTAGGCAAAGGCTCTCTCCGCCACGTTCCCGCTCGCAACTCCCCCGCTGTTCCCGGACGCGCAGGGGTCGCCATGGCCTCTGCGGTCTTTCCCGGCGCGCGCGGGAGAGCCCTAGGCAAAGGCTCTCTCCGCCACGTTCCCGCTCGCAACTCCCCCGCTGTTCCCGGACGCGCAGGGGTCGCCATAGCCGCATCCTTATTCGGGTCCGTTCTGCACTGATGAGCTATACTTGTACTGACGGGATGGCATTGCCTCAAGGCGGTTCTGGCTCATGCTCAAGGAATTGTCGAACACGATAACGAAACAACTCGATTCACTGGTCGAGGAGATGACCGCTGCCTTTGAGCTCACCATCCCCACCTACGCGGGACTTTCGGAAGACACCAAGGACGAGATCCGCGAGCTGGTCAAAAAACTCACCGTCGCCACCACCAGGTACCTTGCGGGAAGGGGGCTGGAGCGAGAGGACCTTTATGCCTTCGCTCGCATGGTGGGAAGGAACCGCTCCCTTCAGATAATCCCTTTCGCCGATCTCGTGCGCGCCGTCTTCTTGGTGGAGGCGATCGTGTGGAACAGGGTCATTCCGCAATCCGGCTCCGTTCCTACCGAGGAGATGCGAAGACTGCTCGACATGCAGGGTGAGCTGAACGCCGAATTGATCGCGGCCCTGTCGGCGGCATATTCCGAAACCAGGGACGAAATGATCAACCGCCAGTTGAGGGAACTGCATGGCCTTCTGGAGGTGGGCAGGACCATCACCTCCACCATGGACCTCGACCGCGTGTTTCTGCAGATCCTCGAGGTGGCCGCGGGCATCATGCAGACGCCCATGGGAGCCGTTTACCTTTTGGAAGAGGAAGAAGGAGAGCTGCGCCTGGTCGCCCAGCTGGGGCTGGCTCAACCCTGGACCAAGGGACGCCGCATCGAACTGGCGCGATCGCTGCTCTCACAGGCCATGAGGGAGAAGGCGCCTGTCACCGCGGCCGACGCACGGCTGCGCGGCCTTAATCTGCCTTCCCCGGCGGGCGGGGGACGGGTTCGCTCGGTTCTCTCGTGCCCCATCCTGAAGGATGACAAACCCATCGGGGGCCTCGAGCTATACGACGTGACGGCTCGCAACTACAACCGGCTCGACATGGCACTCCTCGCGGCCTTTGCGCCCCAGGCGGGAGTGGCCATCGAGAACGCCAGGCTGTTTGAGCTGGAGCGCAAACGCCGCAGGCAGACGGTGGAGCTCAAGGAGCTTGCCGAGGCCATCGCAGGGGCCATGTCCTTCAGGCAGGCCCTCGGCATCATGGTCCGGAGCCTGGTGATGATAACGGGCGCCGACCGCTGCCTTCTCTTTTTTTACAACGCCGAGGAGGAAAAGCTGGAGTTCTCGCGGGGATACGGGCTTACCTCCGGGATGACCAAACGCCTTCAGAACCGCAGCTGGAGGCTTGACGATCTGGACGAGGCGGTGAGGCAGACCATAAGGAAGCAGGAGATATTCACCACCGAAGACGCCACAACCGATCCCAGGATAAACGAGGAATACGCGAAATTCCTCAGAGTGAGGGCATGCATCATCGCTCCCCTGATCTACGGCGGCAGAGTGAGCGGGGTGCTGGTCATAGGCAGCTCCGCCAAGGCCAGTTTCTTCGAGGATATAGACCGCGAGATGATCTCCGTCGTCCTTGATCAAGTCACCATCGCTATCGAGCAGGTGCGGTTGCGGGAACGCATCCGCGAGCGGGAGAGAAGGCTGCAGGAGCTGGAGGCCAGCGAACGCGTGTTCTTTGAAAGGGAACGCAGCGAGGCCATCATCGCCGCCAACCCGGAGGCCATTTTCCTGGTGGATCGCGAGCGCAACGTGGTCCTTTTCAATCCCGCGGCGGCGGAGCTGTTCGGGTGGCGCGAAGACGAGGCGCTGGGAAGGCATGTACACGAGATCCTATACGGCGAGGAAGGCGTGGAGCTCGGCGAATGCACACGCGACGACTGTCCCGTGGACGCGGCCTTCCGGGGCGAGAGACCCGGACCGGTGGAGATGGAATATCTCCGCCGTGACGGCAGGGCGATATGGATCAGCGGTTCCTTTTCGGTGATCCGCAACCAAAAGCGGCAGATCGTGAACGTCGTCTGCGTGTTCCACGATATAACGGAGCAGAAAAGGCTGCAGTACCTCGCCCTGGTGGACAAGGAACTGGACATCGCCTCGGATATACAGGGAGCGCTCCTTCCTGGCGGACCTCTGGAGACCGGGCGCGTGAAGGTGCTGGCGCATCAGGAGCAGGCGCGAATCGTGGGCGGAGACTGGTACGATTACTGGGAGGAGGGCGACCGGCTGGTGATGGTCATCGGTGACGCGGTGGGAAGCGGAATCCCGGCCGCGCTGCTCGCCACCCTGGCGCTGAGCTCCATACGGGCAGAGGCCAAATACGGCAGCAACCCCGTGGACATCGTCCTCAAAGCTAACCGCGCCATTTTCCCTCACCGTCTCGAGGACCGTTTCATCACCATCCTCTACTGCGAGTTGGACCAGAAAACGCTGCTCCTGCGCTACGTCAACGCCGGACACAACGACCCCATCCTTATCAGGGGGGGCTCCGAGCTCTACACCCTCGGCTCACGGAAACGCATCATCCTCGGCGCTTTCGAGGATCCCGACCTCGAAGTGGAGGAGATGCAGCTCGAGCCCGGAGACCGCCTTTTCTTTTATACCGACGGAGTGGTGGAATGCAGGGACAGCCGGCGACGCATGTTCGGCGAGAACCGCCTCAGGCGTTACCTCAAGGCGGCGGGCTCCCGAGCCGCCGGCGTCCTTCTCCAGGATCTGGTGGATGGCCTCAAGAGTTTCAGCGGCGGCCGGATGGAGGACGATTTCACTCTCCTGCTGTGCGACATAAAGAAACACTGAAGGCTGCCGGGCCGCCAGGTTTTTCCTCCTCGCTAAAGGGTTTACCATTCGCGGACGATTAATGGATTTGCCGGTATCGGTTAGAAAATATCGCTTCGCGGCAGAGGCTCATGGGAGAGATAAAAAAAGCGGATAAGATGGCGGGAGCTGCTCGCAGGCTGGGAATGGCCCTCATCCTGGTGGGCATGCTCGCCCTCTATCCCATATTTTTCATCAACAACAGCGGGTGGGGTAGTAACGCGGAAGAGCCGTCCCGACCGCTATCATATGAGGGCGGCGTCATCATCGAGCTGCAGGGGAACTCATGGCCCGTAACCCTGGAGGGGCGCCCGCTACAGGGGTTCGACGCCGGCAGCAAGGCGGAATACAAGTTCCGCACCGTGCGCGAGGGCGAGGATTTCCACTATCTCATAGCGGGGCTCACGCAACCGGCATACGACGTCGAGCTGAGCTTCATAGAATACGCCCACACCTTCCCCGGCTTGAGGGTGTTCACCGTATTCTGTAACGGCGCCGCCTTGCCGGGGATGAGATCGGTGGACCTCTGCGCCAGGGCGCGAAAGGAGCTGGCATACCAGGTTACCATACCGGCGGTGGAGGCGCCCGGAGGCATCATGGACCTGCGTTTCAAGGCGGAAAAGGGACTGGCGCTGGTGAGCCATATACGCCTCAGCGCCCCGGGCGTCAAGGACCTGGAGATCGATACGGGTGAATCTCGGCACTGGACTCACTTCCCTCTTCGCTTCACGCCCTCGAAGGAACAGGAGATATTCGAAGTGGTCCTCAGTCGCTTCGGCTCCCGTTTTATGGTCAACCCCGCTCCTCAGCTCCTGGCCTGGCGCCAGTCGCCCCTGGGGACATGGACCGACGACCTATCGGAGCTGGTGCTCGCGTTTCGGGATGAGGAGGGCGATATCCGCTGCCTCCCCTTCACCGACCGCTACCCGGTCTTCTCCGGCATCGACCAGAACCTCACCCTCACTGGGGTGTCATATCTCTGCCGGGATCCCTCCCTGCCCTTCACGGCCACCGTCACCTTACGCGCGCCCTTCTACCCGGGTGATGTCAAGCTGTCCTCAGCGCCTTTCTTTTACCTCGACATATCCCTCTCCAACCTGGGAGAGTCGCCGGTGCGGGGAGAGCTGTTGCTGGCGCGCGCGCACAAGGACGACAACCTCGGCAAGAAAGCGCCGCGCGACCTCAAGGGGTCACGGGGCTATAAATTCGTCTCCCGCTATACCTACGGCCAGGAAAACCATGTAAACCTGGAGAACAACTCGCGCTATTTCGAGTTCTGGGAGGCGGTGGCGGTGGGGGAGCCGGACCGCGTCACCTGGCATTACCGCGATATCGGGAACACGGATTGGATCTGGGATTCGCCGC
The DNA here is from genome assembly GCA_015711875.1 of Candidatus Solincola jinzensis. The sequence continues at coordinate 6,683 of JACVJG010000149.1, forward strand.
AAGGTTATCCGCAGGCCCGCTCCTATCCCGTTTACACCTTCATCCCGCGCGGCTACTCGGGCTTCGAGGCCGCGTTCGATCTCGGCCCCCAGGACTGTGACGGCCTTAACGTGGTCCTCGCCTGCCATTCCGCCGATAACGTCCTCGAGGTGCAGGAGGACGAGGGCTACCGCTTCCTCTACAACAACCCCGCCGGGCCCAACCTCGCCTCGGTGGACGCGGTGGTGGACTACGCCCTGGCGGAGCGGGCCTCCATCCTGGAGAAGAGCGACTTTTTCGACGGCATCCTCTCCGAGCAGTACCTCTCCTCCCTCTCCCAGGAGGGCAGGGAGTTGGCG
>JACVJG010000150.1 GCA_015711875.1 Candidatus Solincola jinzensis
TGGGATTGGCGGCCATGATGGACCCTCCCCGCCCCGAGGTCGAGGAGGCGATCAAGAAGTGCCGCACCGCCGGCATCAGGGTGATCATGATCACCGGGGATTACGGCCTCACGGCCGAGTCCATCGCCCGTCGCATCGGGCTGGTCGACGGCCCCCCGCGCATCATCACCGGCTTCGACCTCGACAACATGAACGACGAGGAGCTGGTGGAGAGCCTGCGCGAGAAAGAGGTGCTCTTCGCGCGCGTCTCCCCCGAGCACAAGATGCGTATCGCCCTGGCCCTCAAGAGCATGGGCGAGGTGGTGGCCATGACCGGAGACGGGGTGAACGACGCCCCCGCCCTCAAGGCCGCGGACATCGGGGTGGCCATGGGGGTGACCGGTACCGATGTGGCCAAGGAGGCGGCGGAGATGATCCTCGTGGACGACAACTTCGCCTCCATCGTGGCGGCGGTGGAGGAGGGGCGCGCCATCTTCGACAACATCCGGCGCTTTATCACCTACATCCTGGCCTCCAACATCCCGGAGATCGTGCCCTTCATCCTCTTCGTTATGTTCAAGATCCCTCTTCCGCTGACCATCATCCAGATACTGGCAGTGGACCTGGGGACCGACCTTCTGCCGGCCCTGGCCCTGGGAACGGAGAGGCCGGAGCCCGGCATCATGGAAAGGCCGCCACGCCCCCGGGAGGAGAGGCTGCTCAACCTGCGCGTGCTGCTGCGGGCATACGGTTTCCTGGGCCCCCTGGAGGCGCTGGTCTGCATGCTGGGGTACCTCTATATGTTCGGATGGAAGTGGGGAGACGAGCTGTGGAGGATCAAGGAAGCCGACCCCCTGGTCTACGTCAAGGCCACCACCATGTCCCTGACCGGGATCGTGATGACCCAGATCGGAAACGGCTTCGCCTGTCGCACCACGGTGGAATCGGTTTTTCGGGCCGGCCTTACCACCAACCGCCTCTACCTGCTGGGAATAGCCAGCGAGCTGTCGCTGCAGGCGCTCATCGTCTATGTGCCCTTCCTCAACAAGGCCTTTGAGACCGCCCCCATCTCGTGGTCGGATTGGCTTTTCCTGGTGCCTTTTATACCCGTATGCATGTTCGCGGACGAGATACGCAAGCTGATCCTGCGTGCCTACCTGCGCCGCCGCAAGAAAGGAAGGGAAACGTGACCTGGTGTGAACTGTGGTTTTGCCGTTCCTGGTGCTACTATCGACGTAAGGGGGCCATGCGCGCGCCCATCGACTCGCGGCCCGGGAAGCCCAACCGCGGGATCCTTGGATAGGGGGTGAGGAGATGCACGTGGTCATAGGCGGGTGCGGCCGGGTGGGTTCATACCTGGCCTATATGCTCGAGCGCGAAGGCCACAGCGTGGCGGTGATCGATAAGGACCCCGAGGCCTTCGAGAACCTCTGGGAGGGTTTTTCAGGCAGGAAGGTCAAGGGGGTGGTCTTCGACCGTGACGCCTTGTTGGAGGCGGGCATCGAGAGGGCGGACGCCTTCGTCTCCGTGACCAGTGGCGATAACAGCAACATCGTGAGCGCCAGAGTGGCCAAGGAACACTTCCGCGTGCCCAGGGTCATCACCCGCATATACGACCCGCGCCGGGCGGAGATCTACAAGCGCCTGAACATCCCCACCGTCGCCAGCGTGGCGTGGTCCGGGCATCGCATGCTCAGCTATATATCCCATGGGGAGCTCGACAGCGAGTACCAGTTCGGCAACGGCGAGGTCGATATGGTGAGACTGGAGGTCCCGGCCCACCTCGCGGGCCGCAGCGCCGCCGACCTCAACGTTCCCATGGAGGTGCAGGTGGTGTGCGTGACCAGGGGCACGGGCACCATATTGGCCACTGCAGGCACCATCTTCAAGGAAGGGGATACCCTCTATATCGCGGTGGCCAAGGAGAGCCAGGGCAAGCTGGAGCGCCTGCTGGGCCTGAAGTGAGGGGATCAAGATGCGCATTATCGTTCTGGGCGGAGGAATGGTGGGACTTCACCTTTTGTCGTCGCTCAAGGATGACCATAAGGTGGTGGTGGTGGAGAAGCGCCAGGACAGGGTGGAGGAGTTGAGGGAGAAATTCCCGGACGCCTCCATCCTGCATGGCGACGCCTGCGAGCCCTCGGTCCTGGACGCCGCGGGGACGGCGGGGGCCGACGTGGTGGCCGCGGTGACGGGGGACGACGAGGACAACCTGGTGATCTCCTACCTCGCGAAGTTCGAATACGGCGTGCCCATGGTCTTCGCCCGCGTGAACAACCCGAAAAACGAGTGGCTTTTCACCGAGGCATGGGGGGTGGACGAGGCCATATGCGGGGCATCCATCATCGTGCAGCTGGTACAGGAGGAGCTGACCCTGGGCGAGATGGTGACCCTGCTCAAACTGAGGCGCGAGAACCTGTTGGTGGAGGAGATCGTTCTCAAGGAAGGAAACGCGGCGGTGGGCAAGAACCTCCGGGACATCGAGCTTCCCGCCAAGACGCTGGTGGCGACGGTGTTGAGGGAGCGACGCATCCTTATCCCCAGGGGCGACTTGACGCTGCTGGCCGGAGACAAGATCCTCTTTATCTCCGAGCCCGACAAGGCGGAGGAGCTACGTAAGGTACTGGGCATAGAGTGAGTGATGCCCATGAGGGCGATAATAGCCGGTTGCGGCAGGGTCGGCTCGCAGGTAGCGCAGGCGCTTTCCCTTGAAGGCCATAATGTGGTGGTCATAGACCGCGACCCCCGCTCCTTCGAGCGCCTGGGGGTATCCTTCAACGGCGAGACCATGACCGGGATCGCCTTCGACGAGAAGTTGCTCAAGGAGGCGGGCATCGAGGAGGCGGACGCCTTCGCAGCCGTGACCAACTACGACAACACCAATCTTATGGCCTCGGAGATAGCCGCCGGCATCTTCGGAGTGCCCAGGGTAACCGCACGTGTCTATAACCCGGACAAGGAGCTGACCTACCGCACCATGGGTATCGACTACATCTGCGGTAGCACCATCCTCGCCGACGTATTCCACCGTTTCGTGATCGCGGGAGGGATCATGACCCACGCAGAGTGGCCTGGGGGCGCAAAAGTTGTGGAGCTGGAAGTGGGCGAGGAGGCAGGGCAACTGCATGTAGAGGCACTACGGAAAACGGGCGGGGGCCGGCTTATGGCCCTGGTGCGGGGGGATAAACCGGTGTTCTTCTCCCGTGATACCCGCATTCTGCCGGGAGACCGCCTGGTGATGGCGGTGAACGCTGGCGAAAGGGCATACACCGAGAGGATAGCGCCCCTCGCGAGGAGCGGCGGCCGTGGGCCGGATAAGAGCGGAGCCCCGGTCGTGAGCCCCGTTCGGGGGCACGGAAGCTGGCGGGTGGTGGTGGCGGGATGCGGGCGAGTTGGCGCGCAGCTTTCGGAGATGCTGTCCCTTGACGGGTATCGCGTGACGGTGATCGACCGCGACCGCGAGTCCTTCTCGCGTCTCAGCAAGTCCTTTCAGGGGGATGCCGTAAAGGGCTACGCCTTCGACCTGGATACCCTGAAACAGGCGGGCATCGAGGAGGCGGACGTCTTCGCGTCTCTGACCAACTACGACAACACAAATCTCATGGCCACCGAGGTCGCGAGGAGGATATTCGGGGTGGAAAGGGTGGTTTCGAGGCTTTATAACCCCGACAAGGAAATGACCTTCCAGGCGCTGGACATCAACTATTTCTGCGGTACCTCCATCCTGGCGGAGCGCTTCATGAAGCGCATGGTGCCGGAGCGGCTGAACGTCATCGCCTGGACCGCCAACAACCGCGTGCTGGTCACCGAGTTCACATGTCCCGCCCGCTTTGACGGCAGGAAGGTGGGGTGGCTGGAGAAGGAGGAGCTGCTCAGGGTGGGTTTTATAGGCCGTGACGGCGCGATGAGGCTGGCGGATCGCGAGACGTTGCTGGAGGAAGGCGACCTGGTGGTGGCGGCGGTGTTGGCGGGGAGGATCGGGAGGGTGAGGAGGATGACCGCCACCGGCTGGCCGGTGGCTGTGCGGGTCGCCAGAACCAAAGCGAGGCTGGCGCGCGGCCTGTCCACGGGGCTGTTGCGAAGGGGAGGTGAAAGGCTATAAGGATAGTCATCATGGGCGGAGGAAAGGTAGGTTCCTTTCTGGCGGAACTGCTGGGAGGCAAGGGCCACCAGGTGGCGGTCATCGAACGTAATCGCGAGCTCTGCGAGAGGCTTGCGGCGGAGACCTCCGCGGTGGTCATCCAGGGAGACGGGTGTGACCTGCGCTATCAGGAAGAAGCGGACGTGGGTCGCTCCGATGTCTTCGCGGCCGTCACCGGCGACGACGACGACAACCTGGTGGCGTGCCAGCTGGCCAAGACCTATTTTCAGGTCCCCAGGACGGTGGCCAGGGTCAACAACCCCAAGAACGAGCGCATATTCAACCTCCTGGGGGTGGACGCCATCTCCAGCACCACGGTCATCGCGCAGCTCATCGAGGAACGAACCACCATCGGGGACATCATCACCCTGCATACCTTGAAAAAGGGAAAGCTGGCGGTGGTAGAGCTGGACCTGCCTGAAGACCGTTGCTCTTCTTGCAGCGTTCCCCTGAGGGAGCTTGGGCTCCCTGCGGGGTGCGTGCTGGTGTCCATCGTCAGGGGAGACGAGGTGATCATCCCCCAGGGAGGGTCGCTGCTACAGCCCGGGGACACGGTCATCGCGGTCACCGAGCCCGAGCTGGAGAGCGAGCTCAAGCGCATCCTCACTACCTGAAGGCACTGGGATGTTCCGGGCAAAGGCGGGAAATTTGCCTGACGTCGCTGACGCTGGAAGGAGGGCGACGCCTTTACGTTTTACGCAACGGTTAAAACGCCCAGCGCTTCCGGTGCCAGAAGCCGTGGGAAAGAACTGACCCCGTTCGCTTGAAAACAGAGGAGCGAGAATATAAAATTAGCGCGGCCTAAAATATTTTTTCAGGCTCCGAAAAATTTATCACTTGGTAACAACGTTGAAACGCGGGCGGTTGCCTGATAGGGAGCTGTGAACAACCTGCGTGTGTGAAGAATCATGAAAAGGCAGATCCATAGATCAGGTCTGGAAGGCGGTCGAGATGGGCTCCATGGCGGATAAGCTGGCGAGGGTGAAAAGGGCTGAGGACGAGGCCGCGGGCATGCTCGAGGATTACCGCAGGCGGGCGGAGCAGAAGATCGCCGCGGCGCGCGAGAAAGCGGTGAGGGCCAGGGAGGAAGCGGAAGCGAAGGCCCGTTCCGAGGGCGAGGAGGAGATGAGGAAGATCGTGGAGGAAGCAGAGGCCAGCGCACGCGAGCTCAAGGAAAGGTACGAAAAAGAGGCGGCGGGTCTGCGGGAGTCCGTGGTCGGCAGGCGCGAAGCGGCGGTGAGGTTCATCGTCGAGAGGCTTGAGCAAGGCCGATAGCAGCGGCTTGCGAGGTAAAGGGAGTCCGGCATGCCCATAGCCAGGATGCAGAAGATATCGGTGCTGGCGCCCCTGTACGCCAGGGAGGAGCTGGTGGACAAGCTCCACCGTATGGGAGCCGTTCACCTGCTGGATATGGATACGGTCGGCGGTGCCGAAGGCGAGGCGGTCATCGACCCCGTTCCCTTCGAGCCCGAGACCAGGAAGCTGCGGCTGGCGCTGGCGAGAACGGAGTTCATCCTACAGCTCTTCGAGCGCTTCGAGGAGGCCAAGAAGGGGTTGATCTCCGGTTTTCTCCAGGAAAAGGTGCATCTCACCATGGAGGAGTTCCTGGCCATCGAGGGGGAGTTGGACCTTCCGGCCCTCTACCATGAGCTGGAGGATATGGATATCGAGCTCCGGCAGGTGGAATCGGAGATCTCCCGCCTGGAAGGGGACCTGGAGACCCTCGATCCCTGGAAAGAGCTGGATTATCCCCTCGAGTCCGCGTATGGGCTGAAGAGCGTGGGATTTCACCTCGGGGCGTTGCAGCACCAGCGCCTCCAGGACTGGGAGTGGGAAATGGAGTCGCGTTGCCCGCTCAGCGCCTGGGAAGCAATTGAGAGACGGGCGGAGAGGGTGTTCTTGGCGGCGATCGTGCACCCGGACGACGCGGCCGAGTTCGCGTCCCTGGCCTCGGCGCTGGAGCTGGAGCGAGTGGAGCTCGGGGACAGGAAGGGAGCGGTCCCGGAGGAGATCTCGCTCGCGAGGGAACGGCTGGAGGCGGCGCGGGAGAGGAGGAGGGAGCTCGAGGAGAGCATCAAAGAGCGCTTCCCCCTCAAGCCGAAGCTGCTGGCCCTCAAGGAGTACCTGGAGAACCTTCTCCAGAAGGAAGAGGTGAAAGGCCGTTTCCTGCATACCCGGCGCGTCGTGGCCCTGCAGGGATGGGTGGAGGAGGAGCGCATAGAGGAGATGCGTCATGGGCTGGAGGAGCTGGGGCAACCCCTGGACGTGGACTTCGAACCACCAGCCGAAGAGGAGATCGTCCCCACGCTGCTCGTCAACCGCAGGCGCATACGCCCCGCCGAGACCCTTATCAACCTCTTCGGCTTGCCTAACACGGGAGAGACCGATCCCACTCCATTCGTGGCGCCGTTCTTCATACTCTTTTTCGGCATGTGCATCGGCGACGTGGGCTACGGGATCATCCTCACCCTGGCCTTCTGGCTGGCCATGAAGAAGCTGGACGTGAGCGAGAACGCGCGCAAGTTCTTCCGCCTCTTCATGTACTGCGGCATGGCCACCATCCTGGTGGGCATATTCACGCGGGGTTATTTCGGCATCGAGGGCGAAAGCCTGCCCGGCTTCCTTAAATTCCCAGGTACTCTGGATATCCTCAACGATCCCATACCCATCATGCTGGTATGCGCTGCCCTGGGACTGATCCACATCTCTATCGGGGTGGCCATAGAGATGTACGACAACATGCGCCACAACTCGATATGGCTGGGCTTCTGCGAGCAGGGGACCACCCTGCTGCTCTGGCTGGGGATCGCGGTCATGGCGGTGGGGGCCGGCGTCAAGGTGGAGGCCTTGAAGTCGGCGGGTATGTTCATCATGATCGCCGGCATCG
>JACVJG010000151.1 GCA_015711875.1 Candidatus Solincola jinzensis
CTTCATCCGGGGCCGTGCCCTTGCGCCTATCCCATTCACGGCTTTTTGGCAGCATCTTAAAACAACTCGGAGATTGGGCGAACTGTTTCCAGGCCTTTCCACCACTGGGCATGCTCGGCAATGGCCGCGCGTGATCATAGAGTATGGCTTTGCGGCGCGATTTCCCCACTGCCCAAAAGGCGGGCCGGGAGAGGCGAGGCGGTCTCTCCCGTCTGGGTGGCCTGCGGCTTTATGCGACCGTATACCGTCCTGTTGGCGGACAGATTGGCGATGGGGGTCTCTCCCGTCTGGACGGCTTATGGCTTTATGCGACCTTGTCGCTGTGATGTGGATGGCAGAGACGCGGCCCAAGCTGGTCCAGTAGGGATGCGGTTATGGCGGAGACTTGTATCGCGACGGAGTCGTCGATCGCTCGTCTCAAGGCATAAGGCGACCCTGGCGGGGCTGTCCCTGGTGTTGCGCCGCTTCTTCCGCGCTTCCGCTTGTGGGCATAGGTGATCCACCGCTAAGTCCGCCGGTGGAGTCTTGCTGTGTGGCCTGGGGGCTTGCCGTGGGTTGCCGAGTCCCAGCGTCATACGTGGCGGGTTGCTCTCCCGGCCCCTGCTCCATGCCGCTCCCTTCCGGTGCCGTCTTTTCCGCGTTCGCGTCCAGGGCGTCTGGCCCCTCGCACGGGCTCGACGAACAGCCCGGGCCTTTCTCGCCGTTCTCTCGCCCTCCGCCGCCCTCCTGGCCATGGCCTCCGCCCTGGCCGCCTCCCTCCATGCCGCAGCGTCGCCGCATGCGCTCCCTCTCGCGCTCGCATACCCTTCTGGCCTCAGCGATGCTCTCGGCCAGCCGGGCCGGCTCGCCGTCGTGCAGGCTTTCCATGCGCCGGACTTGCGAGTCGAGCTCCTCTTGGAAGCGCAGTGATAGCGAGGTCGCCTCCTCATCGAGGGCGCTCTCGAGGATGTCGGTCGCGCCCCGCAGGTTGCGTTCGTACTCCCTGAGCCATCGCTCGGAACCCCGCTCGCTTCCGCGTGATACCAGGCTTTCGATCTCCTGTATGCGGCGACCGGAGTATTCCATCTCCAGGCGCGCGTCCTCCAGGCTTGACGCGGTCAACGCGATGCGGGCGCGCTCGAAGAATATCTTGGCGCCATATAGGGGCGAGTCGGGCTGGGCTCCATAGGAGAGCGCGTAGGCGCCCGTGGTCGAGAGCATCATCACCAGCGCCAGGGCCAGGCAGGCTATCAAGGCGTTGCGGAGCAGGGCGGGGTTGCGGGTGACCCGCGCGGATCTAAGGCCGCTCCTCGTGGCCTTGAGGGATTCCGCCTTTGCCCATGCCCTCTGCGCCCCGAATTCCCTGAGGCGTTCCGATGCGTGCGGTCCCTCCGTGTCCGCGAGAAAAGCTTCCGCGGTCCTCTCCAGCTCTTTTCTAGCGCTCGCTTTCACTGCCTCATCACTCCCAACCGAGCTCCCGCAGGGATTTCCCCAGGCCGCGCAGGGCGCGGTGCTGCAGGGCGTTTATCGCTCCCTCGCTCCTGCCCAGAGCTTTTGCCACCTCCGCGTTGCTCATCCCGGCGAAGTATTTCATGGTTATCACCTGTCTTTGCGCGGCGGGAAGGCCCTGCAGGCATCCGCGCAAGGCCTCCGACCGCTCTTTTTCCTCCACTCGCTGCGGCACCGGCTTTGAGTCATCCTCCAGGCGCTCGTGCAGTTCCTCCTGTCCCCTCCTGGACCGCTTGCGCTGATAGTCCACGAGCAGGTTGTGGGCGATGCGGAATATCCACGCCTTGAGCGGTCCGCGCGCGGGGTCGTATGACCCCATCTTAAGCAGGGCCCTCACGAACACCTCCTCCGCAAGGTCCTCCGCGTCCTCATAACTCCCGGTGTTCCAGTACAGGTAACGGAACACGGAGTCGACCAGCGAGCGGTACAACTCGGCGAAAGCTTCCCGGTCTCCAGCGGCCGTTCTTACAGCGAGCTCCTCGAGGGGCGACAATCGATCGTCCTTTCCATGCTCTCAACCATTAGTACGAAATGATGAAATCACATGAACGCTCTGTCGGCCATGATATTCCCATCGATATGTGAGATCCATGGTTTACCTGTTTAAGTGCGGATAACTGTTGTGGAATGGAGGAAGAGCGCCCTGGCGACTGCGACCGCGTGCGCGAGCGGCTGCAGGACGGCGCCTATACGAGATCTGGCGGGAGAAAACCTCCTTTCCGTTCCTCCGTCAGGGTGCCTTTTGGAAAGCAGCGTACATGCAAGCCCCCTTGGTCGTATTCATGTACGGAGTCTACTCTGAACGGCGCGCGAAAGACCAGAGAACGTAAAGCTGCCGAGCGGTGATCGCGCGCGAGGTGAGCGAGAGGCGATGGACCTCCACGGCAACCAGCGGTCTCGAGGCATGAAAGGCGGTCCGAGACGAGGAGGTGGAAGGAAGCGGGAAGGCAACATGGTGCAGTGGCGGCTATCGCGAGATGAAGGCGATCGAGCACTGGAAAGGAGGTTGAGGTACATGAAGATAAAGGGCACGGTGATAGCGACGCTGGCCCTGGTCGCGGCGTTGGCCGTTTTCGCGGGGGTGGCGGTCGCGGCGGGGACCTCGGGCGGCGAGAAAAGGGCCGCCGGGCTGGGCGCCTCGGGGGAGAGCCTTCGCTTTGCCTGTCGCAACCTGAGCGAGGGAGATCGCATAAGGGCGGAAAACCGGTGCGGCGTGGAGGAAGAGTGCCCCGGCGACTGCGACCGCGTGCGCGAGCGGCTGCAGGACGGCACCTGCGACGGCGACGGGACCCAGACGCGCAACCGCGCCGGCCAGCAGTCCTTGAACCCAGGTGAGCCCGGCGGCCAGGCGGCGCAGGCGGGTGAGTGCCCCGGCGACTGCGACCGCGTGCGCGAGCGGCTGCAGGACGGCACCTGCGACGGCGACGGGACCCAGACGCGCAACCGCGCCGGCGAGTAAAGGGCGGCGGGCACGGCCCTGGTCTCGAGGCCAGGGTGTTCAGGCCCGGGTTCCAGTCGGATGAGGGCAAAAGCCCCCGGCTCGCCGGGGGCTTTACGATTATGCAGCGCAACCGGTATGCGCGCGAGGTGCCAGCCTGGCGCGAAAAAGCCACCGGTCTATCGGGGGCTTTTCTATCCTTGTCGGCGCGTCGTCGCGGTTGAGATGATACGGCACGCCGGGATCCCCCGCGGGACCTGCAAGGAGATGTGAAACCCGCGCTAAGAACCGCCCCGCTTCCTGCGCCTCGCTTGCTCGACCTTTACGCTTTCGGCGCTGAACATGGCGAGGTCTACAGGATAAAGGCCTACTTCCGCGCGGCGGCCGTATCCCTGGTCAGGCAGGCAGGGAGCCGCCCCTCCTCCCCCCGGCTCGCTGGCCGGACATCTTCTCCATCCACTCCTCCAGGGTCTTGCATGAAGAAAACGGGCTAAACGCTGACGGAGGTTGACAATCGCCTGAAGTATTGTATTTTGAAATATAGTTTCATAATATAATACCATTAGGATGGAAAATGCAGGAAAACAGGCCCAACTCCATTGAGAAGGCCCTGGAGATCCTCATGGCCTTCGCGCCTTATAACCAGGAAATGGGAACGGGGGAGATAAGCCGCAGGCTGGGCCTCCACAAGGCGACGGCCTCGCGCATCCTCCGCACCCTAGTCGACAAGGGCTTCCTGCAGCAGGACCCCGAGAGCAGGAAGTTCACCCTCGGGCCGGCCGTGTCCGACCTCGGACGCGCCTACAACAGCGGCCTCAGCTCCAACCTGGTGTTGGTGGCCAAGCCTCATATAGACCGGCTGAGAAGCGACCTCGCTGAGACCGCGGTGCTGGAGGTGCTCTCAGGCGAGAGCACGGTGATGGCCTACGTGGCCGAGGGGCCGCAGCGGGTGCGCATCGCGGGCACGGTGGGGGATAGGCTGCCCGCCCACGCCGCGGCGGGAGCCAAGGCCATCCTCGCCTTCTCTCCGCTTGCGGTGGTCGAAAAGGCGATAGGAGAGGAACTGCTGGCCTTCACCCCTCACACCATCACCACGCGAGAAGAATACGTGAAAGAACTGGAAACGGTCAGGCGGCGGGGCTATTCCCTCGACCGCGAGGAGATAGACGTGGGCATCAACGCCGTGGGCGCTCCCGTTTTCGACCGCCAGGGCCGGGCGGTGGCGGCGGTGGTGGTCGCCGGGCCCGCTCAACGCGTAAGCGGAGACGAGGGCTCCGAGCCGGTGAGGAAAGTAAAGGAGGTGGCCGCCGCCATCTCGGCGCGTCTGCACCATGGAGGGGGCGTCGCCGATGGGCGGCGGAGGGATGGGGGGCGATGCTGCGGGGGCGCGTGATGGCATGCGGGTGCGCGCCGAGAAGGGGGATGAGGGGCCGCGGCACGGGAGTGGTGGAGAGGGATGGGAGATATAAAGGCAAGGGATTAAGGAGGGGTAGCGATGGAGCGAGCGGATACGCGAAACGGTGTTTTCTGGGCGCTGACGGCGGCGTCTTGCGCCCACGTGGTGGAGGAATACCTCTGGCCGGGAGGGTTCCTGGAGGCGGCGAAGGAGGTCGCCCCGGAGGTTTTCGCTCACTCCTCCACGCCCATCATCGTGGGGGTGAACGCGGCCATGATCATCGGCTGCGCCCAGGGGGCGCTCATGAGCAAGCGCAGCCCGGTGCTCGGGCTTGCCATGGCCAGCCTGCTCTTCGAGAACGCCGTTATCCATACCCTGGGCTCCCTGAGGCTTAAGAGGTACATGCCCGGCCTGGCCACGGGGTTGGCCCTGTACGTGCCTCTCTCGCTGCGCGCTTTCGCTTCCTACCGCAAGTCGCCCGTGTACCGCAGGTCGGCGGCCGCCGGCGCTGTCGCGCTGGGCACCGCCTTCCATTCCATCCCCTTCATGGCCTTCGCGGTTCGCAGGGCCCGCGGGGAAGGGAAGAAGAGGGCGGCGAAGGAATAGCGTGAGGCGAGGGAGCGGGGCCGGGCTTTCGCGCGTCGCCACCGCAGGAGCGCGAGCGCGCTGGAAACGCGGCGCCGCCGAGAGGCAGAGCTGTCGGGGAGGGAAAGCAGCAGGGTGGATGGGGGAGAAGGAGGATGTTCCCGGGATACTGCGCAGGAAGGCATGGATCGCGGGGCATGACACAGGCCGTGCCGCGGTGGCGCGATATCCAGGGGCGAGCGTCGAGGAGAGGAAAGGATGGGCATCAGGAACCTGCTGGTGAGGATGGGGAGGATATTCCCCGACCCGGTGAGCATGGATGACATAAGGAGGATGGAGCGCCGGGAGCTGACGGAGGAGGAAAAGGCGAAGCCCTATTCCAGATATTTCTATAAGGAGCTTGCGGAGGTCCCCGCGGAGGACCTGGCCAGGGTGAACGCGGGGCCGGTTGACCCCGCCAGGGCCACCTCCATCCACGACCGCGACGACCTCATGAAGCCCGGCTACCTCGAGGTGGAGACGGGATACACGGTCATGCCCGACGGAAGCGGCTTCGCGGCCACCCTTGTGAGGATGCCGGGGGTCACGCCGGAGATGCTGGACTGGTGGTTCAACTGGCACCCCCTGGAGGGCCTGCGCTACGCCTTGTGGTGCCCGGTGGCGCACGTCGATATCAGCGTCAAAGACCCTTCCCGCCACCTGGACAGCTCGGGCATCCCTTTGAGGGAGCGCAACTTCGGCGCCACCCACTACCCCGTGGAGGGGTTCAATCTCTCGAGCGCGCAGAGGATAGCCATCGAGTTCTTCTCCCCGCGCGATTTCGGCCTGGATATGGCCACGTTCAAGGAGCCGGAGATATCCCGCGCCTACTGCGCCAACGTGGTGCTCGACCTGCTCAAGACGCCCTTCAACGCCTTTTTCCACGCCGTGCGTGAGGTGGAAGGCGGCGTGGAATACCGCAGCCGATACTGGCTTGGGTACACCATGAGGAACGGCGTTCCCGTGCGGGTCAAGCGCCCCCTGCCCTTCAGGATGGCCGACCTGGCGCGCAACAACTGCCTGCACAGCCTCATGGAGTACAACAACCTGGCCTCCTTCCTGCCGCGGCTGTACGAGGAGATGGGGGGAAGGATACAGGCATCCTCCCCGCCCCGCCGCGCGCCCAGGGGCGATGCCCGCCCATGTCGCCGCCGCTCTTGGCGAGCAACGGCGCGATAACCTGGCCTCCTTCCTGCCGCGGCTGTACGAGGAGATGGGGGGAAGGATACAGGCATCCTCCCCGCCCCGCCGCGCGCCCAGGGGCGATGCCCTTCATACATCCCGCGATGAGCGCGGCTTATGAACCATATAATGCTAATACAGGCATGATATGGTTATCCAGCCAGGTCGGGACGCCAGCCCCTTTTCTTCGCCTCGGCGGCGATGATAGAATTTTCTTGCTCTTGCCGGGGAGGGGAAGACTGTGAAAGGAGTGAGGCCATGGTTGACCACAAGTGGATCGGCAAGACCTACGGGCCGCTGAAGTACGAGATCGGCCGCGAGAAGATGCGGGAATACGCGGCGGCGGCCAAGGATAACCGCCCCATCTACCACGATGAGGAGTTCGCCAAGACCACCAAGTACGGCGACATCATCGGCATGCCCAACTTCGCCGCCGTGTATGCCCTGCGGGGCGCGGGCATGTTGCTGCTGGACCAGGAGATAAAGCTCAACCTGGCCATGCTGGTGCACGGTGCCCAGGAGTTCGAGTGGTTCACGGTGGTAAAGCCCAACGACGTGATCACGGAGACGGGGAAGATCGCCGACATCTACGAGAAGGGCAACCTCGACTTCGTGGTCTACGAGGGTGAGGCGCGCAACCAGAACGACGAGCTGGTATGCCGCGCGCGCGCGACCTTCATCATCAGGGGGGGTTGATGGACATGGCGGAGCTCTGCAACCTCAAATACGACGACGTGCAGGTGGGGCAGGAGATCCCCTCCTTCACCCATCAGTTCGACCGCATGGACGCGGTGATCTACGCCGGCGCCAGCGGCGACTTCAACCCTATCCACACCAATCCCTTCTTCGCCAAGGACGTGGCCATGCTGCCGGACGT
>JACVJG010000152.1 GCA_015711875.1 Candidatus Solincola jinzensis
GCCTTCCAAGCTCTAGGTCGCGGGTTCGAGGCCCGTCTCCCGCTCCAATTTTTTGTCCCCCACCGGAAGGGCAGGTGTCCGGTAAGGGAACGGCGAGGCCTCCTCTTGCTACTGCCTCTCCCCATAGAGCGCGGGCAGTTGGGGATGAAAAGCCGCTATGCCTTGAATGTTCGGCCATGAACGCGATCGAATGCCGTTCTGAAGACCGAGTGCCATAAATCCGCGAGCCCGGATAGATTACGCAAAAAGGCAGGGTTTCCCTCCGCGCTTCTGCGGACAGTCTAGGTGGCCTCCATCAACTCCTTCAAGCGCCTCACCGCCGTCTCGGAGTTCCTCCTGAGGTCTCTTGCCACCAGCAGCCTGTCCAGCGGAGCGAGCCAGCGGGGGAAGTAGAAGCGCATCTCCCTTTCCCATCTCGTCCCACGGCCTTCCTCGCTCAGCCTGTACACGATCTTCACTTTCTGGCCGAAGCGCCGGCTGGCCGCCCTTATAGCCCAGAGGCGCGGGGCCGTCCTCTCGACCACCTCCCATTCGAAGGTGTCCCTTATCGGGCCGTGCTTCACCCTCTCCACGATGACCTCGCCCTTCAGGGCCGGGTGATCGACCGCGCCGGATACCGATACCGTCGCGGGGTGCCATCTCGGCCAGTTGGAGGCGGTGGTGAGGAAGTCGAAGACCTCGTCTATGGGCCGCTCGATATGAACGGATACGGTATGAGCGGATACGTGGGCTCCTGCCATCCCTTTCTCCTTTCAGGCACGAGGATACGGACGCTCCTCAAGAGGGGAAACGATTCGCATGGGGCGGGCGATCCGGGTTCAGGCCTCCCGACGCCACGATTATATCACGCGATGTCGAAAAGCCATGCGGGCTGGCCGGCTTCCAGGATGGCGCGCAGGCGGCGCAGCGCCTTGCCGCGGTGGCTTATGGCGTTCTTCTCCTCCAGGGAAAGCTCGGCCATGGTGCGGTCCATGCCCGCGGGCACGAACACGGGGTCGTAACCGAAGCCCTTCTCGCCCCGGGGCGCCTCGGCCACCGCGCCCTCGCAGGTCTCCCTCACCAGCAGGGTGTCCCCCGCTGGCGAGGCGAGCGCGAGCACGCAGACGAAGCGCGCCCCCCTTTGCGGCGGCGGGACTCCCTCCAACTCCCGCAGCAGGCGGTCGATGTTGGCGAGGTCATCGCCGTGAGTTCCCGCGTAGAGGGCGCTGTCCACCCCCGGCGCTCCCCTCAGCGCCTCCACCTCCAGCCCGGAATCATCGGCAAGGGCAGGGATCCCGGACCAGCGCGCCAGCTCCAGGGCCTTGGCGAGCGCGTTCTCCTCGAAGGTCCTCCCCGCCTCCTCCAGCTCCGGCCATTCCCGAAAGTCTTCTTTGGTAATGATTGATAAGTCTAGACCGGCGAGGACCTCCCTCATCTCCCTCATCTTTCCCCGGTTGCCGGTGGCCAGTGCCAGTTTGGCGCGGCTCAAGAGTCTTCCTCCAGCTCCGCCTTCCCGTCCGGTGCCATGAGGGCCCGGTTCTGCAGCCAGGTCACCTTCTCTATGCCGCGCTGCGCCAGGTCCAGGGCCGCCTGCAGCTCCTCGCGGCTGAAGGCGCGTTTCTCCCCCGTTCCCTGCAGCTCCACCAGCAATCCCCCGCCGGTCATCACCACGTTCATGTCCACCTCGGCCGAGGCGTCCTCCTCGAAATCCAGGTCCAGCATGGGCACGCCGCCCACGATGCCCACGCTTACCGCCGCCACGGAATCCCGCAGGGGCATCTCCTTGAGCCTGCCCGCCTCGATCATGCGCCGGAAGGCGTCGTAGAGGGCCACGTAAGCCCCGTTGATGGCCGCGGTGCGCGTGCCCCCGTCCGCCTGGATGACGTCACAGTCCATCCATATGGTGCACTCGCCCAGCGCCTGCATGTCCGCCACCGCGCGCAGGGAACGCCCGATCATGCGCTGTATCTCCAGCGTCCGCCCCCCCTGGCGCCCCGCCGCTGACTCCCGGTTCATCCTCTCCTGGGTGGAGCGAGGCAGCATGCCGTACTCCGCCGTGATCCAGCCCCTCCCCGAGCCCCGCAGGAACTGCGGGACCTTGAACTCCAGGGTGGCGGTACACACCACTTTCGTGCCCCCCATCTCCACCCACGCGGAGCCCTCGGCGTGCGCGATATAGTCGCGGACTATGGTCATGCGCCTGAGCTGGTGAGCCTTCCTGCCATCGCGCCTGGACATATCATCCTCCTCCCAGGTCAACGGTCATGCCCTCACGCGCGGGCACGACCTCCCCCCCGTAAGTCTCTCCCGCCTCGCGCGCGATAGCAACCATGTCGAAGGTAGGCCATATGTGGGTGAGCATCAACCTCCCCGCCCCCGCCCTCGCCGCCGTCTCCCCCGCCTGCCTTGACGTCATATGACCGTGGGAGGCCTCCTCCACATAGGCAGCCGGCAGGGTGGCCTCGCAGATGAAGAGGTCCGCTCCCCTCGCCGCCTCCTCCACTCCCAGGCAGGGCGAGGAGTCCGAGGAGTAGGCCAGGGTCCATCCATCTCCTTCCAGGCGAAGGGCATACCCCTCCACCGGGTGCCGGGTGGGATAGGCACGCATAGCGATATTGCCCACGCGATACACTTTGCCCGATTCCAGGGTCTCGGGCGCGAAGACCCTCGGCAGGTACTCGCGCGAGTCCTCGCCCAATATCCTTCCCATGAGCTCCAGCCCACCCCGCGGGAGTATTAGGCGCAAACCCCAGGGCGCTTGGGGATGAAAGCGCAAAGCGTAGAAAAGCGGGTAGAGGTCGCCGAAGTGGTCGATGTGCATGTGGGTGATGACCACCGCGGTTATCGCGGTCAACTCCGCCTCCCGCAACAGGTTGGAAAGGCAGCCGTTGCCTAGCTCCATCACCAGCGAGGTGTCCCCCTCGCGCAGCAGGAAGCCGTTGGTGGCGCCACCGGGTCGCGGATAGGTGCCCGAGGCCCCCAGCACGGTAAGCCTCATTCCGCTACCTCCCGCAGGGGAAGCTCCACCTTTTCCACCTCCGTGACCTCCGGTCCCAGAAAAAGGCGGCCGAGCTCCCTGGCCTTGTCAGCATCGCCGGTGAAGAGGAAGCGGTGAGAGGGCGGCTCGCCGTGATCGCGCAGGAAACCCCTGCGCACCAGGTTCTCCTCCACCTCTCTGGCCACCTCCTGATCGGAGCTGATGAGTTTGATCCCCTCTCCCGCCACGCCGGCTATGACCCCGCGCAGCAGGGGATAATGGGTGCAGCCCAGCACGATGGTGTCCACCCCCATCCTGAGCAGGGGCTCCAGGTACCCCCGCACCTCTTTTTCCACCCGCTCGCCCTCCACCTCGCCGCGCTCCACGAAGTCCACCAGGGTGGGGCATGCGCGCGAGAAGACGTGGGCGCCCGCGTCCAGAGCGTGGATGGCTCGGGGATACGAGCGGCTCCTCACCGTCGCCCTGGTGCCGATCACCCCGATACGCCGGTTGAGGGTCGCCTGCACCGCGCCCCTGGCCCCCGGCTCCACCACCCCCAGCACCGGCACCCTGCAGGCGCGCTGGGCCTCCAGCAACCCGGCGGAGGTGGCGGAATTGCAGGCGATGACCACGATCTTCACCCCCAGGCTCTCGAGGTAGCGCGCCAGCTCCACCGCGAACGCGCGTATCTCGGCGATGTCCCGGGGCCCGTAGGGCCCGCGTGCGCTGTCGCCGAAGTAGATGATGGACTCGCGGGGTAGGCGGTGCATCACCGCTTTCATCACCGTGAGGCCCCCGAGGCCGGAGTCGAATATGCCTATGGGCGCGTCGTTCACGCTGTATGTCCTTTCCGTTCCCGATGGCCGCCACGCGGCCGGACCGTGCTCCCTTCCGCCGTTCCCGCGGGCGAACCCCCTTGCACAAAGCCCTATTCTAGCACGACCGCGCCCAGGTACGAGCGTTGACGTCCCAAACAACCCGGTCATAGAATGTTCACAGAGGGAGCTTGCGGCCGCTCGAAGGGTTGGAACAGGCGCTCAAGAACGGGGACCATGATGCCCGGAAAGCGAGGGGCCGCGTTCATGCGGCTCCGCCAGGGAGGGGGTTTGAGATGAGGGAATACTTCATGCGCAGACTTCACCGCCTTGTCCCGGTGTTCATCGAGCAGGTGGAGGGGATGCCACCCGCGGACCCAGACCAGGTCGCGGACTTCGCCCGCGAGTTCCTGCGCGCCGGCACGCCTGCCTTCCGCCTGCTCTTCTATGCCATGGTCCTGGTTCTGCAAGCGCTCTGCATCCTCATGCGGGGCAAGTCTGTATACACCCTGCCGCCGGAGGAGGCGGACGACTTCGTGCGCTCCCTTTATTCCAGCCGCATCGCCGCCCTGGGAGCCATCCCCACCGTGTTGGGCACCCCCATCTACATGGCCCATTACAACCGCGACGACGTTCAGGTATGCCTCGGCTTCGACGTCCACGGCATGCGCAGGGACGCAGCTGCGAGGGAGGTGCGGAGATGATCATCAGGCCCGAAAGCCTTCCAGGGGATGTCAGGCGCGAGGCCGACGTGGCCATAATCGGCTCCGGAGCCGGGGGAGGCCCCATCGCCAAGGAGCTAGCCGAGGCCGGATACAGCGTGGTGGTGATCGAGGAGGGCGAGTATTTCTCACGCGAAGACTTCGATTTCCGCGCCGGCGACGCCTTCACCCGCCTCTACCGCGACGCCAGCCAGACGGTGGCTATCGGCCTTCCCGCCATCGTCATCCCCCAGGGAAAGACGGTGGGCGGGACCACCACCGTGAACTCGGGAACCTGCCTGCGCGTTCCCCGCCACGTGCTCAAGCGCTGGCACCTGGAACACGGCTTGAAGGACATCAGCGAGGACGAGCTTAACCTACTCTATGCGGCCCTGGAGGAATACCTCTTCGTGAAACGCGCCGATCCCGAGGTGGCGGGGAAAAACAACCTGCTCTTCCTGGAGCACGCCGGCAGGCTGGGCTATGCGGGAGGGTTCCTTCCCCGCAACGCCAAGGATTGCGAGGGCTTCGGGGTCTGCGCCTACGGCTGCCCTTCCGGTGCCAAGCAGAGCGTCAACGTATCCTTTATTCCCGACGCCGTCGCGGCGGGAGCTGACGTATATACAAGATGCCGGGCGGAGCGCATCCTGGTGCGCGGTGACCGCGCGGTGGGGGTGCGAGGGCGTTTCATCGATCCCCGCACGGGAGCGAAGACGCGGCGCCTCGAAGTCCATGCCTCGGTGGTGGTGCTGGCGGGAGGGGCCATCCAGACTCCCTCCATGCTCATGCATAACCGCATATGCCTTTCCTCTGGCGAGGTGGGAAAGAACCTCTCCATCCATCCCTGCGGCGCAACCCTGGCGCTGATGCCGGAGGCGGTGGGCAACCCCAAGGGCATTCCCCAGAGCACCTACGTGGACGAGTTCGTCCCCGAGGGGATCATGCTGGAGGGCGTCACCGTGCCGCCGGCGGTGATGGCCATCACCCTGCCCTGGGGAGGGAGACGCCATGCCGAGACCATGCGCGATTATCCCTTTATCGCCAGTTACGGCTCCATGATCAGCGAGCACGACTCCACGGGAAAGGTGGTGGCGGGGCCTTCGGCCCGCCAGCCCCTCACCTTTTACCGCCTGGGGCGGGAGGACCTCGACCGCCTCAAGAGGTCTATCCTTCTCATGGCGGAGATATGGTTCGCGGCGGGAGCGAAACGCGTCTACACTCCCATCGACGGCTTCAAGGAACTCAGTGGCCCTCGCGATTTCAAGCGCCTGTCCCGCGCGCGCCTCAAGCGCGCGAGCGTCTTCGGCCTCAGCGCCTATCATCCCATGGGAACCTGCCGCATGGGAAGCGACCCCCACGCCTCGGTGGTGAAAAGCACTTGCGAGTCCTGGGAGGTAGAGAACCTCTTCATCTGCGACGCCAGCGTGCTGCCTACTTCTCTGGGCGTGAACCCGCAACTGACCATCATGGCCATCGCCTTGCGTACCGCCGGCTTTATCGATGAGAAACTCGAGAGCGGCTCCTTCACCACCGAGAGGGCGGGAAGGCTGGAGCGATTGCGCGCCCGTCTGCGGTCCGAGAAGGAATCGGTGGCGCGCCGCCTTTCCGGCGATCTGGACTCCGGCTGAGCGGCCATCGCAACGGCGTTTGACATCAACGTTGTTCTGTTTCTATATCTGCTTCTGCTGCTCAAAGAGCCTCATGTCAAGTTCGTCACCGCAACGGCGTTTGACATGAACGCTGTCCTGTGGCCATTCGCCATAAAGTGCGGGTAAACCGCATGTCTTTTATGCGCAATGGCTAACCGGCGCCTCGTCAACCAGGGATATTCCCGGTCTGTACCAGGTCGGTTACGCATCTCTACCCGCACTTACGGGAGATCGACCAATAACAGATTCACTTGCTAACCGAGATCGCCGCCTCATTCGAAGAGGACGATCCACAAGCCGGATGCACGCCCGGAAACCGCCTTAAGGTTCAGCCACCACAACCGATGGCTGTTCCATGGCCCCTTTTTCCCTTTGATGCCTTATTCCGGCTCATGACCTTGCGATCCCCGCAGAAAACATCCGCGCGTCCTGCCGCCCTTTCTCGCCATTGCCGGCAGGGGCACGCGATTCGGTCACTCCACGCCGAGCGGCCAGATCCTTCCCTGATCGAAGAGGGAACGGTACCTTTCCCCCGCGCCCTCCAAGACGACGTCGCCGTGGCCGGGAAGCAGCATATCGAAATCCAGCTCGCGCACCTTGCGTAACGAGGCGCGCGCCGAATCGGTGTCGGGGGTGAAATGCGGCGGCGGGCCCTCCATCACGCCTTTCTCGTTGCGCACCAGGTCGCCGCTGAGGAGCAAGCCCCGCCTTTCCGCATATAGGCATAGGCTTCCCGGCGAATGGCCCGGGGTGTGCAGCGCCACCATGCCGCCAAGCAGATCCAGCTCATCACCATCTCTGAGAGCGCGGTCGGCGAGGAAATGGCGATAGCGGAAGAGCGGCCATAGCGCGGTGTAGAAGAGT
>JACVJG010000153.1 GCA_015711875.1 Candidatus Solincola jinzensis
GAAGCAGCTCGCGGAAGAGTTGCGGCAGGAGCTGATCGCCGCCGTCTCGGTGACCGGCGGTCATCTCGGCGCCGGTCTAGGCGTGGTCGAGCTGACCATCGCCCTGCACCGCGTCTTCGAGAGCCCCAGGGACCGCATCGTATGGGATGTGGGCCATCAGGCCTACGCCCACAAACTGCTCACGGGGAGAAGGGAGGCGTTCAGGCGCCTGCGCTGCTCCGACGGTTGCAGCGGGTTTCCCCGCCGCAAGGAGAGCCCGCATGACGTCAACGATGCCGGCCATTCCAGCACCTCCATAAGCTATGCCCTGGGGCTGGCCATAGCGCGCGACCTTCGCGGAGACGACCACCACGTGGTGGCCGTGGTGGGGGATGGGGCGCTGACAGGAGGGCTTGCCTTCGAGGCCCTGAACCAGGTTGGCCATCTGAAGAAAAACATCATCATCGTGCTCAACGATAACGGCATGTCCATATCGCGCAACGTGGGGGCGCTCTCCACCTACCTGACCCAGCTCAGATTGAACCCTAGGTACACCCGCGTCAAGGACGAGGTCAAGGAGATCATCGAGAGCGTTCCTGTGGTGGGCGCGCCCACCGACCGCCTTATCCGTTCCTTCAAGGAGAGGCTGAAGAACTTTCTCATCCCGGAATTCATCTTCGAGGAACTGGGCATACAGTACGTGGGTCCCGTCAACGGGCACGACATATCGGCCATGGAACGGGACCTTACGCTGGCGAAAGCCGCGGAAGGCCCCATACTTATCCACGTGCTCACCGAGAAAGGCAGAGGATACCCGCCAGCTGAGAGGGATCCCGACCTCTTCCACGGCGTGGGTCCTTTCGAGCCTGAAAGCGGCAGGATATTGGGGGGCGGCAGGGCGCCCTCTTACACCGAGACCTTCGGCAGGGTGATGTGCGATATGGCGCGCGCGGAACCCACCCTGGTGGCCATAACCGCCGCCATGAAGCTGGGCACGGGGCTAGACGACTTCGCGCGCCTTTTCCCCCGACGCTTTTTCGACGTGGGCATCGCGGAGCAGCACGCGGTGACCCTAGCGGCTGGACTTGCCCTGGGAGGCTTCCGGCCTGTGGTCTCCATCTACTCCACTTTTCTGCAGAGGGCCATTGACCAGATCTCTCAAGAGGTATGCCTGCAGGGCCTGCCGGTCATATTCACCCTTGACCGCGCGGGCTTGGTGGGGGAGGACGGGCCCACCCACCATGGAGCCTTCGACCTGACCTATCTGCGCATGCTGCCCAACATGACCGTCCTGGCGCCGGCCGACCAGGAGGAGCTGCGCGACATGCTCTGGGCGGCCCTCGAGCTGGACGGCCCGGTAGCTATCAGGTACCCGAGGGGTTCGGGCCCCTTGCGCGCGGTGGGAAGGCAGCCGCGCCCCATAGAGGCAACAAAAGCGGTGACACTGCGTGAGGGGGATGACGCCTGCCTGATGGCGGTGGGGAGGATGGTGGGCGTGGCACTCGAGGCCGCGGAACTCCTCGGCGGGGAGGGCATAGAGGCCGCGGTGGTGAACGCGCGCAGCGTGAAACCGATGGACGAGGAGGCGGTGGCTTATTGGGGGAGGCGCTGTCCCCTGTTGGTGACCCTGGAGGAGAACGTGCTCGCGGGTGGGTTTGGCGAGGGGGTCGCCTCCCTGGCGCAAAGCCGCTCCCTGCCATGCCGGGTGCTGAATGTCGGATTGCCAGACGCCTACGTGGGGCACGGCAAGGTGGAGGAGCTCTTCCGGCGACACGGTATGGACCCGCGCTCGGTGGCGGAACTGGCGGTGCGCGCGCTGAGGGGAGCGGGCACCGACGCGTGAAGAGCGCGGCGTGCGGAGGCGATGCGTCATTTACCATAATACGACAGATTCTCCATCGGGGTCGGGAGATGAAGAGGCTGGACCAGTGGCTTGTTGACGAGGGCTATTTCCCCTCCCGAGAACGCGCGAGGCTCGCCATCATGGCGGGCGAAGTGAGCGTGGAGGGCAAGGGGGTGGCGTTGAAGGCGGGGACGGTGGTCAGGCCGGGAGACCGCGTGACGGTGGCAGCCAAGCCCCGCTTCGTGTCACGGGGCGGTGATAAACTCGAGGGAGCTATCGAGCGCTGGGGGATAGAGGTGGCCGGCCGTCTGGCCATGGACGTGGGCGCCTCCACGGGAGGTTTCACGCACTGCCTGCTGCAAAGAGGGGCGGAACGCGTGATATCCCTGGATGTAGGAAAAGGCCAGCTGCACTGGGAGCTTCGCAATCACCCCAGGGTGACGGTTATGGAGAAGGTCAACGTGCGTTACGTGCGCCGGGAGGACTTGCCCTTCTTGCCGGATCTGGTGGTCGCGGACCTCTCTTTCATCTCTCTGCGGCTTGTGCTGCCGGTGCTGCGGCGGCTCATGGCGGATGACGGGGAATTGATCGCGCTCATCAAGCCACAGTTCGAGGCGGGCAGGGACAAAGTGGGGAAAAGGGGCGTGGTGAGAGACCCTGAGGTGCACCGCGAGGTGCTCGTGGATTTGACGGGGGCCGCGGCCGCCTGTGGCTTCGAGCTCCTCGGACTGGCCCCGTCGCCGTTGCGCGGCGCGGAGGGAAACGTGGAGTTCTTCGGCTGGTGGCGGTGTAGCGGGAAAGCCCGCCCCGTCGCGGCGGAAACGGTGGAAAAAGCGGTGGAAGAGGCATGGAGAGAGGGTTCGAGAACATAGCGTTGATGCCTCACGTGCGAAAGGAAGAGGCGGTGATGGCGGCCAGGGAGCTGGCCCGCTGGCTGGAGGCAGCGGGATTGTCGGTGCGTGTGCTGCGAGAGGACGCCGATCGCCTGGGAGGGGGCTTTGCGGGCCTGGACTTGGATGAGCTGGTGCGGGACCTGGACCTGGTGGTGTCCCTGGGGGGTGATGGGACCATGCTGCGCGCCGCGGCGGTGGCCTTCGCGGCCGACGTTCCGGTGGTGGGCGTGAATCTCGGGAAAAAGGGCTTTCTCACAGCCGTGGATGCCAGGGGCATGTACGTATGCATGGAGGATATCCTGGCGGGGCGCTTCCTGCTCCAGGAGCGCATGATGCTCGAGTGCTCCCTGCCCGGTGACGATGCCCGCCATTACGCCCTCAACGAGGTGGTGGTGGGCAAGCGGGAACTGCAACGCATGATCCGCCTGGAGGTGGATATCAATGGCAACTATTACCATTATTATGCTGGCGATGGCGTCATCTTCTCCACGCCCACCGGCTCCACCGCCTACTCGCTCTCCTCGGGCGGGCCTATCGTGGACCCCCAACTCGAATGCATAATAATCACCCCCATATGCAGCCATTCCCTCATGGACCGCTCCGTGGTGGTTTCCCCCGAGAGCCTGATAGAGGTGAAGGTGGAGGCGGGCAAGGTCATGCCCTCCGTCTCCCTGGATGGCAGGGAGGAAATGAGCCTGCCGGGGGGAGGCGAGATAGCGGTGCGGCGGGCGCCCCGGCGCCTGAAGATGATCAAGAAGACCGGCTACTCCTTTTTTGCCCTCCTGCGGGAGAAGTTCGACTTCCCGCCTTGAGAAAGGGAGGTGACCATACGGGACGGGAAGGTGGAAGATGCTGAGGGAACTCCGCGTCAGGAACCTGGCCCTTATCGAGGATGCGAGCCTGGAGTTCGACCCCGGGCTCAACGTCCTCACCGGCGAGACGGGTGCCGGGAAAACGGTGCTCGTGGAGGCGCTATCTTTGCTGTTGGGAGGGCGCGGCGACAGCGGCATGGTCAGGGATGGGGCTGAGAAAACGGAGCTGGAGGCCGCCTTCGACATCTCCGGGAACCGCCGCTTGCGCGACCTCCTGGAGTGCGAGGACCTCGCCCCCGATGAGGGCGAGGAGCTGATCCTGCGACGCGTTATCGGCGCGGACGGGAAGAGCAGGTGTTACGCCAACGGCAGGCTGTGCACCGTCGGCACCCTCTCCCGCATCGGCGACCATCTGGTGGATATCCACGGCCAACATGAGCACCAGAGGCTGTTGCGCCTTCCCAGCCATCTCGAGTACCTGGACGAGTACGGAGGACCCGGGCATCTGAGCCTCCTGGAGGAATACCGCGGCCTTTACAATGCCTGGCGGGAGGCGGCGAGGGCTCTGGAAAAGGCGGACATGGACGAGGCGGAGCGCCTGCGGGAGATCGACCTGCTCTCCTTTCAAGTGAGGGAGATCGAGGCGGTCAAGCCGAGCGAGGGCGAGATGGAGGAGCTGCTGCGGGAGAGGAAGCGTATGCAGAACCGCGAGGAGCTCTTCTCGGCGGCTAGCCGTTGCTATGAACTGCTGTCGGGGAACGGCGTCGAGGCGGCAATAGACCGCCTGGGGGAGGCGGAGGCCGTCTTGTTGCGGGCTTCATATCTCGACGATGAGCTGGCGGGTTGGTGCGGGCGGTTGCGGGAGGCGCAGGAGGAGCTCGCGGAGCTGGCGCGAGCCCTGCATGATTTCGCGGAGGGATTGGAGTTCGAGCCGGGCCGCCTGGAGGAAGTGGAGTCGCGCCTGTTCGCCCTCACCGATCTCTCGCGCAAGTACGGGGGGGACACCGAGGCGATATTGCAGCACCTGGAACGCTCGAGGAGGAGGCTGGAGGAACTGATGAACCTCGATGCGCGGAGAGAGGAGCTGCGCTGCGAGGCCGAGTCGGCCCTCGCCGCCGCCAGGGAGGCGGCGGAAAGGCTGTCCTTGTCTCGCCGGGAGCTGGCGGAAAGGCTCACCAGCGAGACCAACCGCGAGCTGGAGGAGCTGAACATGGCGGGCATGCGTTTCCGCGTTCACTGGGAGGAGAGCGAGGACCTGGGGCCCGCGGGCAAGGACAGGGTGGAGTTCCAGGTCGCCCCGGGAAAAGGGCTGCCCTACCGCTCCCTGTACCGCATCGTCTCGGGAGGCGAGCTCTCGCGCATCACCCTGGCGTTGAAGCTTTCCCTGGCCCGCGCCGACGCCGTGCCCACCCTGGTCTTCGACGAGGTGGACGCGGGAATAGGCGGGACCACCGCGGACGTTCTGGCGGAAAAGCTCGCCCGCATCTCCGCCTACCACCAGGTGCTTTCCATAACCCACCTTCCTCAGATCGCCGCACGCTCGCACACGCATCTCGCGGTGAGCAAAAAAGAGGCCGGCGGGGAGATCAGGACGGAGGTGAGACGATTGGGGGCGGAGGAGCGCCTGGACGAGTTGGTGCGCATGCTGGGTGGAGATGAGGGCACGGCGCGCCGCCATGCCCAGGCGATGCTGAAGGCCTCAAAGAAACGGAATGACCGCCGGGCCGGATAAGGTTCTCGCGGGAGCGTCGAGCTCGAAAGACCTCACTTGTGTTGTAGCTGTCTTGGAGTAGAAGCCTTTTCTTCACCGTGTTCTTGGCCCGTGGGTATCCCGTAAGGGCGCTGAGGCGGTTTCGCTCCATGGTGGAGCCGCCCATGAACTCAGATGGCGAGTCGAACTGGGGAGAAAAGCGAAAAAGAGCTGATACCGCTTGATTACAAATGCCATCCCGTATATATTGTTGAAAAAAATTTTCAATAAGCTTACATGGCGTATAAGGGAGAGAAGTAGGGTCTTTGATGAAGGATATCGGGGCGCGACTCAGGAGCCGCGGGTGTCGTCTCACCCATCAGAGAGAGGCGATCCTCTCCGTTCTGGAAGAGAACGAAGGCTGCCCGCTGAACCCGGAGGATATACATGTCCTTGCGGCGACAAAAGCCCCGGGTATAGGCTTGACCACGGTGTACCGCACCCTGGAGCTCTTCTGCGAACTGGGTATAGCCAAACCTGTTCACCTCGCCTGTGGTCGTAACCATTTCGAGATAGCCGGGGAAAAGCACCGGCATTACATGGAATGTCTTTCATGCGGCGAGGTCGAGCCCATAGAGATGTGCATGATAGAGGAGATGGTCGAAAAGCTGAGGCATGGAAGCGATTTCCAAGTCGTTTCGCATTGCGTGAGCCTGTTCGGCTATTGCGGCGAGTGCGGGAAAAGGCGATAGCCAAGGGCGAGCGAGACCGTCGATCGTGGCCGCGGGCGAGCTGAGGAGAAGGTGAGTCCGAAACGGGCGCTGGCCGCTCGGGGACCGCGGGCCCGGAGGAGGGCGGACATTACGCGCCGATCGTCTGCCGCGGATTGGGGCAGCATCCATTGCGTGTGTAGGAACAGAGCCTTTTAGGTATGACCGCGAGCAGACATCGCGCGAGGGCGAGAAAGCTATGGGATGGGCAGGTGAATTGGCCAGGCATGGAGGGGGAAAACGCCTGGCGTTTCCGTTGGACCCTTTCCCGTGAGGCACAACACGGATAGCCTGAGAGGACTTGCGGCTTGCGGCCCCAAAGACCTCGGGCCCCATTTGCAAAGGAGGCGCTATCAGGTTGAAAGGGAATAGCTTACCTCGACCATATCTTTACGCTGTGTCGCTGATGGTCGCAGCGTCCCTGCTCTTCATGCCGCTTCTTCTCCTGCCAGGTTGCGGCGGAGCGGCCGGCGGCGATGCTCTGGAGGTTGCGGTGGATATCGCCCCGCTGGCCTACCTTTGTAAGGAGGTGGGAGGGGAGAGGGTGGTGGTGGAAGCGCTGGTGCCGTCCGGCTCGAGCCCGCACACCTACGAGCTCACCACGGGACAGATGAAGTTCCTCGCCGGAGCCGAGTTGCTGGTGACGGTGGGCCTGGAGCTTACCCCCTGGGCCGAGGAGGTCTTCGAGAGCGTGGACAATCCGCGCCTGCACGCGGTGACGGTGGGTGAGATCCTGCCGCCGGAGGTGTTGGTGCCGGCCTCGCAGGCGTTGAGCCTGGACGCAGGCGGGCATGAGAACGGGGAGGAAGGCGGGGAGGGCGGGCGCGATGACAGCGCGGACAAGGGTCAAGGCGAGGAAGAGGGAGAGGGCGGCGAGGACCGCGGCCACGACCACGGCGTCTACGATCCCCATGTATGGCTTGACCCCACCCTCTGCGAGTTCGTGGTGCTTGCGCTGGGGGAGGAGTTCTCGCGTGCGGATCCCGCCAACGC
>JACVJG010000154.1 GCA_015711875.1 Candidatus Solincola jinzensis
GAGGAGCCGGGAACGGAAAAGGGCGGGGAGGCCGGCGCGGGAAGCGGGACCTCCGCCCAGGAACCGCAGCAGCAGGACTACGTTTTTTCCATCACCGCCAGCGAGGACACCAAGACCGGGACCTTCCAGGTGGCCACGACCTCGCAGGAGCTTTACTACGACCTCGTCGGCGGGGACGACGCGAAGGTCACCATAACGGTGTTCTCCCATCCCGATGGCAAGATGCAGGCGGGGGCCAACGCCTTCGAGCCCGGCCCACACCAGAAGACCATCTACCTGCAGCCAGGGACCTACTACATGGAGATCCTGCCCGATAACTGCTCCGTGGAGGTGAAAGTCAAGGACTGATCCGGCGTTCGTATCGACATCGTGTGTTTGTTTCCGACGCCACCGGCTCCATGGAGGCGAAAGCCAGGCACTGAGACGGTGCTTGTATAAGCCCTGACCACGCGGTCTCGCCATTCCATCACGGAGAATTGTCTAAGAGGTTTAAATATACGGGGCTGGTGGGCACGCCTTGACCACGCGGGCAGGCCGCTATATCACGGAGAATAGCCCACCGAGCCCTGAGCCCAGGCTCGGCCCGCCCCGTACATGGCGCGCTCGCAGACCACCTCACCCGTGGCGCTAACCCGGGTGGACACGTGCCAGTCGGTGACGAAGTCGTTGAGGCGCAGGGAGCAGCGCGAGAGCCCCGGGAGGGGGAAGGCGTGCGGTCCCTCCCGCTCGCCAGAGGAGGTCATGAAGTCGAAGTCCACCCTCACCTCCTCGGGGTTGGGGTTCTGCACCAGCACCCAGGTCTCGAAGTCGCCCTGCGTGCAGCCCTCGGCCAGGTACCAGGTCTGGCCCGAGGGGGCGAAGGACACCTCCACCTCATGGTCCTGCGTGACGCCCTGTATCACATAGGGATCGCCTATGGTCGCCGGAATGCCGTTGTCGACGATGGAGGCGATACGGTAGCCGGGATCTGGCGATATGTCTATGAGGGTGTCTTTACCGTGGTAGACCCGCTGGGTGGCGGGATCCAGCGTGCCGTGTCCTCCCGCGACAGAGGCGCTCACCACGTAATCCCCCAGGAACACGGCCAGGCCCTGTCGTGATTCCCCGCCAATAGAGGTGAACTGGCCTCCCGCGTAGACGGTGTCTCCGCGGGTCGAAAGGGAGTAGACCATGTCGTCGGCGCCAGGATTGAAGGGCTTGAGGGCGCCGCTCGAGGTATCGAGGGCGGCGATGCGCTCGCGCCCCTCTCCTCCCACATGGGTGAAATTCCCACCCAGATAGAGGGTGGAGCCGTCAGGTGAGAGGGCAAGGGTCTGGACGGTGCCGTCGGCGCCGGGGTCGAAGGGCAAGAGGCCACCGCCGGGAAGGATGTGGGCCAGGCGTTCTCGCGCCTCTCCGCCCACGCGCGCGAAACTGCCCGCGATATACCAACCGCCGGAAAGGTCGGGAACGGCGGCGTAAACGCTACCATCGACTTTAGGGTAAGGATTTATGGGAGATGCGGTGGAGGTGGAAACGGGGACCCCATGCCCGGTACATGGGCCCACCAAGGTGAACTCGCCCCCGATATAAGCCACGTCGCCTGCGGGAACGATGCTGTAAACCGGACCGTTGGTCACCCACGTGGCATCCCACGGCGAGGCGTCGGTCACGGCGACGGCGGGCGGCGAACCGGCACCGAACCTCACCAGGCCGGCGTAGAGCGAAGCGACCAGAAGCGCCGCTGCCGCCACGCGAAGCCTCGCGGCCCCGCCTAAAACCCTATGCGTGCAGGACATCTTCGACTCGGAGCTCCTTTTTGTCCCAGCCCCGTCTCCGTCGGCTTCGCAGCATGTCCAGGAAGGCCTCCAGGCGGGTGGCGGTGCCCACGGTGGAGGTGTGCTCGTCGAAGCACAGGCCCAGGATAGGTATGTCACGGGTGGTGGAGATATGGGGCAGGATGGTGCGGCAGATGTTCTCCGGCATGCAGGTGAGGGGGTAGGCGTGGATGACGCCGTCAAACCCCTGCCTGGGCGCGTCCAGGGCGCCGGTGATGGTCATGTGCTCCTCTCCCCCCAGCACGTAGGGAAGGTATGCCCGGCTCACCCTGCGCGCCCGCGAGGAGGAGAGATGTAGAAAGGGGTCAAGCCACAGAGGGCTGAGCAGCCAGCGGTAGGTGGAGAGGATGGGCTGGGCCTCCACGCCGTGGTTGGAGCCCAGCCG
Source organism: Candidatus Solincola jinzensis (assembly GCA_015711875.1). Next base: position 2,203 of record JACVJG010000154.1, read on the forward strand.
CCTCACGAGGTCGAAGTTGAGGGAGGGCTCCAGCAGCACGTAAAGCTCCCCCACGATCCTCACGCGAAGGATGTCGTCGTCGTCTCGCAGGGACAGAGCGCCGAACTCCTCGCGCAGCTCGCGCCGTATCTCGTGTACCTTCCCGATGGTGTCCGCCTCGTCCACGCGGGCGAGGTAGCGCTCCATGAGCCTGTCCGTCTCGCCCTTCCTCTCCTCGCGCGGCCTCGCGAAGCGCGCCTTGCGCTCGATCTCCTCCACCGCCGCGGCCTTGGCGCGGAAGACGGCCGCCGCTCCCAGGAGGCGGCGAAAGGCCCCTTTTCCCACCGCGCGCTTCACCTTCTCCCATACCGCGCGCGGGTCCTCGCGCCCGATGAGCAGCGACTCGAACTCGTAGCCCATGTCCCTGAGGATGAGATGCTGCACGTGGCCGTAGTTGCCGAAACGGCAGGCCCACATGCCGCAGACCATGGCCATGGTGTCGGCCCCCATCTCCAAGGCGTTGATGCAGTCGCCCAGGGTTATCTTGAAGGGCAGGCAGACGAACTCCGGCGCGTGCCTCGCCCCCAGCTCCAGGGTGGCGCGGTTGGGGCGTTCCGGCACCACCGCCTCCACCCCCATGTGCTCCACCAGGGCGCGCAGGGGGATGCAGGCGTTGCCCATATGGGGAAAGGCTACCCTCATCGTGACCCGCCCTCCCGGGAGCGCGCTATCTTGCGGTGGCGCAGCAGGTCCACGAAGGCCTCGGCGCGCGTCCTCACCCCTGACTCCGCGCTGTGCTCGTCCAGCACCAGGTCCAGGAGGGCCCTGCCGTAGGGGTTGGGGACCTCCCTGCGCACCATCTCCGTGACCAGGGAATCGGGCCCGCAACCGAAGCTGGTGAGGTAGATCACGCCGTCCACCCCATCTCTTTCCATAAAATGGGAGGCTGCCGCCAGTAACTCCCACTCGTAGCTCCACGACAGCTCCGGGAGCTTACGCGCCTCCCTCTCCAGCTCGCGCCGCGAGAGCATGGTGCTCGCCAGCACCCTCGCCCCCGAGCAATCCAGCCAGTGGATGAGTCGCTTGTTCACCAGGGGGTCCCCCAGCAGGTAGGGGTGTCCCACCACCGCCACGGTGACGTCCCTTTCCGGCGAGGCATACCCCGGGAGGGGCTCGCCGTTTCCGTTCTCCATGCGCCTGAGGGCGTCGGCGGGCAGCAGCCCCTCGCGCTGCATCTCCTCGAAACGCCGCTGCTCCCGCGTCGCCGCCGCGTAGGCGCGGGCGATGCCGCGCAGCGACACCCCCAGCCGCCTCCCCAGGCGCAGGCACCCCCACCAGAAGGGAGCCTTGCTCACGTCCACCACGAACTCCAGGGGCGAGGGCAGATGCGGGAAGGAAAAGCGAACCATGTCCGGGGCGGCGATGAGCTTGGGGCAGGTGAAAGTATCGTAATCCTTCTTCTCCACGCTCACCAGGCGCGGGATGAGCACGGCGTCCGCCTTGCCCTCCAGGTGGCGCACGTGCCCGAAGAGCGCCTTCACCGCCACGCAGACGTCGTCCACGCAGATGTCGGTGCCCATGCCCATGATGCGCAGGTTGGTGGGGGGAGAGGCGACCACCTCACATCCGAAGCCCTCGAGCATGGCCTTCAGAAAGGGGTAGTAGCGGTAGAACATGAGGGCGCGTGGCACCCCCACCTTTATAACCCCCTTTGAGTCTCGAGCTCCTTTCAACTGCATATCTTCCTTTCGACCACTGCCGTGGCCTCTCTCCCGGTTTCCGGTACCCCTCGTTTTTGCCACAAGGGCCCCGCCTCCCTCAGCGCCGCCTGTCCGGTATAGCCGAAAAGCGCCGAGCGCCGTTTGTTCCCAACGTCCCGCAAGTACCTTGTGTCCCATCCCGCTTACGCCATGTCCCGCGAGGCAATCGCCGTTGCCCTGTGTCGCAGCTGGAACTATACTGGCGCTCGACCGCGCCCAAACCGCGTTATCCATTAAAGATTATCCCTACCGGCCCCAACCGGCAAACGCTCCCTCACGGCATAGCCACTCTCGCAAGGGGGGATCAGGCTTCCCTCCGCCCCCACAGCCACAGGGGTTACCGCTGCCTTATGGCCAACCGGCATAAGCCGCGAAGCATCGATACGACCCACAGAGATACCATGCAGCATAAGGCATCAAGTAAACCATATGCAATCTCGAGGAAACCTGCTGGACAGAGTGCGGCTCCATAGCCCTCTCCCGGGACAGTGTTGCTTTTGTCTCCGCCCCATGACCAGTGAACCTTGTTTTCTCCCGCTCCCGCGCCGCTCAGGCGCTTTTCACGTCGCCGCAGGCCTTTGGCCCTCGCGGACGCTTCCCTCTCGTGGGGCTGACATGCACGATATGTCCAGGCGCCCAGCGCCCCCAGGGCGTGTTCCCCCCTTTGCGACCCTCTCGCAACCCTTACTCCCTAAGCCATACCTCTCGGAACCTTGCCCGCTCCGCGAGCTTCTCCATACAATAATGCAAAGCCGTGGACTAAGGATATAAAGATAAGCGGACTTATCAAGATAACGCATCGGAAGCAGTGTAGATAAACGGGATGTCCTACAGCGCGAAGGGAGCGTGATCATGTTCGGCAAGATCGGGAAGAGGTTCTCCACCGTCATTATCGCCGCCGCGGCCCTGCTCACCCTCGCCTGCGTCGCGGCATACGCCCAGGAACAGCCACCGGTCCAGCCCCCCGTCCAGCAGCAGGGGGCCCCGGAGGTCACCCAGCCAAGCGGGGAGACCGCGCCTCCTGGCCACGTCTATTTTTACCGGGACGGCGAGCCCGCCCAGGTGGAGCGGGAGATAACGGGGGGCGGCCAGATGGTGGAGTTCGCCATCCTGGAGCTCCTCAAAGGACCCACCGAGGAGGAGAAGGCGGCCGGCTATGTCACCTACATCCCGCAAGGGACCAAATTGCAGTACACCACCATCAAGCAGGACCGCAGCGAATACAGCCTTAACCTGTCGCACGAGCTCTTGCAGCTCGCGGGAGACGCGGAGGCCTCCATCAGGGCGATGACCCAGATAGTTAAGACGGTGCAGGACGTCTCCGGCATCCAGAACGTCGGGGTCACCGTGGCCGCGGAGTCCGCTGGCGGACAGCCCCAGGACGCCTTCGAGGCCCTGGGGGTTTCGCGCGCGGAGATCACGGGAAGCAGCGGCGGAGGCGAGCAGGGGGGAGGAGGGAGCAGCGCCGGCCTCGTTGTGGGCATCGTCCTCGGCAGCCTGGCGGCACTCGCCGCCCTCACCGCCGTGACCCTGGCTGCGAGGAAGCGGCGGACGGCTGAAAGAGGGAGGAGCGCAAAGAAGGCCGGCGGGACCGTTTCCGCGAAAAGCGCCGCGAAAAAGAAGGGGAAATAGGCGTGCCCGGCGCAAGGCGGAAGAGCGAGAACAAGGAACGAGAGAAGACAGGCTACATGTAACCGGGACCGCGCATGGCATGAAATGGGTTTTCATGCGCCATAATAGCGATCCCTGGTGCATTGTCGCCTTCCCTCTCGTTCTCGGACATCCTGGCGGATTCGTGTGCAACGAAGGAGGGAACGGCTGCCGGCCGCCCTTCGCAGGAGAAAAGCCCGGCAGCGCTTGTCTTAAGCGTTTAAGGGACGCGGATGCCCCAGTAGAGGCCGGCGAGATGAAGGTGAAAGCGCGCGGGCCGGCCAGAGGAGGAGCAGGACCAAGCGTAAAGTATAACGGCGATGGGGCGAGCGGCAGTAGCGGCTTGGGGGCCGAAGGCGGCCACCTAGGTCTTCTCATGGAAGGGGAATAACTTGTATTCGGAAAAACCGGAAAAGCGCAAGGCGGTAAAGGGGTGGCCGGGGGGAAAGGCGGCGAGGCGGGTTGCGGCGCTCGGGCCGGCGCTCAGGGCAGCGGCGGCTCTTTTACTCGCGGGCTATCTCCTCGCGGCCGCGGGGGGATGTGGTAATTCCTCCCAGACATCCGATGAAAGACAGGGTTTCCTTGTCTCCCTTGCCGACGCCGTGGATGGCCAGCGCATGATGCGCGACGTGGAATACATGGCGGGCGAGGATCTGCGTGGCCGGCCATCCGGCTCCCCGGAATCGGCGGAACTGGAGGCCTTCCTGGCGCAGCGCCTGCAGGATCTGGGCCTGAAGCCCGTGGGCGAGTTAGGCGTGGACGGCTACCGGCAAGAGTTCCCGGTGCCCACGGAAAGGTGCTTTCTGGAAAACCCTCCCGCGGAACCCACCGTTACCTGCGCCAATATCCTCGGCGAGGTACCGGGAGAGGGAGGTGACGAGCTCGTGGTGGTCACCGCCAATTACGATGGCCTGGGCGTGGACGCCGCCACGGGCGAGATATATCCCGGCGCCGACTACAACGCCTCGGGAGCGGCGGCGGTGCTGGAGCTGGCGCGGGTCATATCGTCGCTGCGGGAAAGGCCCCGCTGTACCGTGGTCTTCGCCCTGCTGGGAGCGGAGGAATGCGGCGGATACGGCTCCTCTGCTCTCGCGGAAGCCCTGGAGGCGGGGGGATACAGATCGCGCGCGCACATCATCAACCTGGAGGGCCTGGGAGCGGGGGAAGGCAGCTACATGGACGTTTGGGACCTCAACTACCGCAAGAACCGCCCCGCCGTGGAGGCCCTGGACGAGGCCGCCTCCCTGCTGGGGGTGACGCTGGAGATAGGGGGGGCCGACCCCGGCACCTCCGCGGCGACCTTCTTCCTTCACCACCTGCCGGCGGTTACCTGCGACTGGTCATGGTTCCAGCGGGACGAGCATCCCGATTTCCACCTTCCCAGTG
>JACVJG010000155.1 GCA_015711875.1 Candidatus Solincola jinzensis
TCTCGGTCGCCGCCATCGCCAGAACCTTGGCCTGTTTCTCAAGGCGCCAGTTTCCGCTTCTCCCGCTTCCTCGCGGAATACCCGCGTGTTGGAATACAGCATATACCCAGAAATCGAGCCGCTTTTCCTCTCAGGCCACCTGGACGGGAATACCTTTTCATGCCATCTCGCAGTTCATGGCAAATCTCTCCGGCATTTATCACCTACCCGTCGCTGCGGTATCACCCTCACGCCTTATACGGACCCCTCGCACGCCCTCCGAGAACGCTAGCAGGACGGTAAAAGGGATGCCGGGAACAGGGAAGAGCATGGGAAAGACAAGGACCAGGGACCAAGAGCTTACCAGCGAGGCCGAGCATACCCGGGAGGCCCTGGTCCTGCGCTATGCCCCGCTGGTGCGCAACGCCGCCCGTTACTACCGGCTTCGTGTAACCCCGCATGTGGAGTACGCGGACCTCGTGGGTTATGGATTCCTCGGCCTGCTGGACGCCATCGAAAGGTTCGACCCCCATCGGGGGGTGGACTTCGAGGTTTACGCGCGCATCCGCATAAACGGCGCCATCAGCGACGGTATCCGCTCCGAGGCACGGCTGCCTCGCTCCATGCAGGACAAAGTGCGCAAGCTCAACCACGCCTACGAGGTGCTCTGCGCCGCCCTGAACCGGCTGCCGACCGAAAAGGAGCTGGCGGAATACCTGGAGATCGATCTAGCCAGGCTGCGCCAGCTGCTGGCCGAGGTGGACCAGGCTTTCGTGTCCTCCCTGGACGACACCACCCTGGTCGGAAACGGCGAGGACGGCGGCCTCAGCCTGCTCGACACCCTGCCGGACGAAAACTCGCTCGACCCCTCCGAGCTCTCCGAGACGAAGGCCATTGAGGAGATGGTGCGCGAGGCGGTCAACGACCTGGCGGAGAAAGAAAAACTGGTGCTCGTCCTTTATTACTTCGAGGAACTCACCATGCGGGAGATCGGAGAGGTCCTGGGGATATCCGAATCGAGGGTGAGCAAGATCCACTCCACCGCTTTAGGGCATCTCAGGTCCCGCCTCGCCATGGCGGTTTGACCCACGGCGAGCAGCACGGAGAACCGGACCCTCAAGACATGACATTTAGGGAAAACACTCGTCGACCACCTCCATGACCTTGGCGGCCTGGAAGGAGATGTTCAGGGATGGCCTGACGCGGGAACGGATGGCGCGGGGCCCGCTGACCGCCGTCATGCGGTCAAAGGCGACGCCCTCAGGAGAGGGCCCGGTTGACCACCTCCATGACCTTGGCCGCCTGGAAGGGCTTGGTGATGAAATCCTTTACCCCCGCTTCCAAGGCCTCCAGCATGAGCTGCTTCTCCCCCAGGGCACTGCATATGACGATGCTGGCCCCGGGGTCCATGGCCAGGATGTTCCTCACCGCGGTCATGCCGTCCATCTCCGGCATGTTGATATCCATGATCACCAGGTCCGGTTTCCAGCGCTCATAAGCCCAGATGGCCTCCGCCCCCGTTTCCGCCTCCACGATGGCGGTATAGCCGTGCTCGGAGAGGATATTGCGCAGCATCATGCGCGTGAACAAAGCGTCATCGGCTATGAGTATCGTCTTGACCATGTCCTTTCCACCGATCTAGTCCACGAACGATCCCGACTCTCCGCCGCAGGATGAGCGGCATTCCGGGGGTCGCCTCCCGGCGACTCTTAATGTATCGGTAGAGGCACGGCGGTTATTAAGGATGGCACATGGTGAAGATCAGGTTGAGGCAGCGGGTAAGCAGGCGCCTCGAGAAACAGGCCAAGGTTCTGGCGACCACCTTGTATGAGGCATTAAAAGGAAGCGGGAGAAGCGGAAACTGGCGCCTTGAGAAACAGGCCAAGGTTCTGGCGATGGCGGCGACCGAGAAGCGGTGGCGGCTGTTTCGCCCACGCAACAAACCATATGAGCATCAGCGCTTGCGCCCTATGCCCTGCTTGTTTCCGGGAAGACCTGTATCATCACCTTCAGCGATCAAGCTGCGGAACGGCGTCGCGCAGGGTGAACCGAAAAACAGCGCCTGCGTCGTTGAAGGCTTCGATCTCCCCGCCGTAGGCCTCCACCACCTTCTTGGCTATGGCCAGCCCGATACCAGTGTCCCCGCGGGAACCCTTGCTGAAAGGCTCGAACAACCTTGGCAGCAGATCCTCGGGGATACCGGGGCCGTTATCCCTGATGCGGTAGGCGTGCTCCCCGTCATGCTCGCCGAGATATTCCACCCATATCTCCGGGGTCGGGCCCTCATTGTAGCGTAGCGAGTTCCCTATCAGGTTGCTGAAGAGCTGGTAGATATGCACGGGATCGGCATATAACCTGCCGAGATCCTCATCCAGGCTCAGGCGGAACCTGCGCCGGCGTATCTCCTCCCTCCTTTCCGTCAGCACTCTACCCAGGATCTCACCCACCTCCACCAACTCCACCTTTTGCGGCTTCTGGCCCGCCCTTGCCAGGGCGAGGAGCCCTTCGACCAGCGTCTCCGCTGCGGCAGAACTGGATTTGACGATCTCCACCACCTCACGGACCTTCTCCTCCGTACCCGGCTCATGGCAACGCTGTAGAATCGCCTCCAGGGTTCCTACAGCCGAGGCGGTCACCGCGATGGGATTCCTGAGGTCATGGGAAACGGCGGCGGCGTAAGCGTCCAGCTCGCGGTTGGCGCGTTCCAGGGCTTGCTCTATTCTGCGCCGTTCCGTGATATCCTGCATGACGCCAACGATTCCAGCCACCTTACCCTCGCGGTCGCGGAAGACAGCCTTGTTGAAGATGACGTCGCGAAGGGTGCCGTCGGCATAGCGCACCCGCGCTTCGTATATCTGGACCCCGGGCTCGCTCAACAACTCGGCATCCATTTTCGCGTATCGGTCCGCTAACTCGCGCGGCGCCACGTCGTAGACGGTGCTGCCCAGTATCCTCTCGCGAGGAATCCCCAGGTAATCCTCAAAGGCGCGGTTGCATCCCGTGTACCTGCCCTCGAGGTTCTTGTAGAATACCGGGTTGGGGATGGAATCCAGAAGCTGCTGGAGGAAGGCCAGACTCTCCCGTATCTCCCCTTCCATTCGCTTACGCTCGCTGATGTCGAGAAAGGACCACACTCTGCCGCGTATCTCCCCCTCCACTATCAGGGGAGCGGACAAACGCTCGAAGACCCTGCCGTCCTTGAAATATATATGGTCATGGCTCATCTCTGCTGACCCGTACAGCTCTCGCACCTTCCGCAGGAAAGCCTGCGGTTCATTAAGCTGGCCGCACACGAATTCCAGCAAGGCATGGTCGTCTGAGGTTTCCATGATCTCCGGCGGTATACGCCACATCTCCTGGAAAAGGGTGTTGGTCATCATCACCCCTCCCCGCGAGTCGACCACCAGTATGCCCGTGCCCGAGGATTCCAGCACCGCCTTAAGCGCCGCCTCGCTGATCCACGTATCCTGGCGCGAGCCTGGCTCGGCCGTTCGATCATCGCGCGGTTTTTCCATACCCCTTTTCCCACCTCTCAGCTTGAACTGTCCTTTTTCCGGCACCCGGTTATTCCTGCTCGTTTTTCCCGGGAGGTGCCCTTTACGACCTGGTCGTGCCCATATATCCAGTGGCCTCCTGGGGCTCCTAAGCTGGAGCTTTTACAAACTACCGCCTGCATTATACGTATCAAGCCTTTCCTGTCATCAAGCAATGCGCAACGCCACTTGTTCGAACGTCTCTGGTGGCTCGCATTGCAGGTTTCGCCGTAAGGGTTTTTCCATCCCACCTGTTTCGTCTCCGCTTTCAACGGTCTTTATTGCCCGCTTCTTTATCCAGCAGCTTCTTCCCTTGACCTGCTCGACCACCTCCCGCAGCCACCACCACCGTGGATCCCGCTATCCGGCTCCAGACTCGCCCTGCGGTATGACGAAGCTGAACACCGTGCCCCCACCTTCCCTGGCCTCGCACCATATCCTGCCCCCATGGGACTCGGCTATCTCCCTCGCGATATAGAGGCCTATCCCCATGCCCGGCGTGGAGTGGTGCAGCGCGTCCTCTACCTGGTAGAAGCGCTCGAAAACTCTATCTCTCTCCTCCTCCGGTATACCGATGCCGCGGTCCATGACCGAGAACCGCACTCCGCCTACCTCCTCCGCCACCTGCATTTCTATTTCCGAGCCGGGGGGTGAATACTTGGCGGCGTTGTCGAGGAGGATGGAGAGGAGCAGGGAAAGGCGGTCCCTGTCGGCCATCACCTTCTCCACCTTGCCATGCGCGACGACTTTCACGTGATGCGAGTATCCGCGATTGGACAGCTCCTCCGCCGCCTCGGAGAGGAGCGACTCAACCTCCACTTCCTCGGGCCGCACGGGGAAATACCCTCTCTCTATGCGCGAGACGTCGAGGAGCTCCTTGACCAGCCGCTCCAGGCGGTCGGCGCCGTGCTCCACGGCCTTAAGAAGTTCCTCCCGTCTATCGGGAGTGAGTTTATCCCAGAGTTCCCGCAGGGTCTGGGCGTACCCCTTGATCACGGTGATGGGATGTCGCAACTCATGGGAGGCCACGTCGATGAAGTCCTTGAGATCCTCCTCGCGGTCGAGGCGCTCCTGCTCCACCGAGAGGGCCTGGGCGAGCATCCCGACCAGCTCCACCTCCTCCTCCGTCCACTCCCGGACCCCGTAGTCGAAGCATCCCAGGCATCCCACGGTCCTCCCCTCCACCACCACCGGGTAAAGGACACAGGAAGTCAGGCCGTGCTTTTTCACCAGGGGGTCACGGGAAGCCCCCGGGTGACGGCGGAGGTCGTTTATGACCAGAGGGGAGCGTGCCTTCTCGGAGATGAACGCGTTGCAGATATAGTCCTCCTTGTCCAGGGTCACGGTGAAACCCTCTTCGCCCGGGGATGTGGTGAGGATGGACAGCCGCTCGCCCAACAGCAGGCAATAGGAAGCCAGGCCGCATTCCAGTATCTCCTCGGCGCCCCTGAGGATGGTCTCGATGTTATCGAGGATGTCGGGCCCCAGGCGCATGAAAACCCCGTTGAGCTTCTCGCGCCGCTCCTGTATGCGCCTGGCGGCGACGATATCCGTGATATCCAGGGCGAACTCGAACCTAACGTCCCTGCCGTCGGGCCAGCGGATGAGCTTGTCCACGATCAGGTAATCACGGTCCAGGATGGGGTTGTGGTATTCCCATATATAGGGCTCCTGCGGTCGCTGAAGCAGTATGGGATTGGTGCAGAAAGGGCAGGGGGCGTCAAACCCCTGGAACTCCCGGTAGCACATCCCTCCCGTGGGGTCTTTCCCGAAAGCCTCTCTCACCGCCCTGTTGACGTAAAGTATCTCGTAGGAATGTGGGTCCGAGACGTAGATGACCTGGTCGATGCTCTCGAAGATGGAGATTACCTGCCCCCACTCCTCCTTTATGGCCTCCTCGGCGCGCTTGCGCTGCGTGATGTCCAGGGCGGTGAAAGCGGTCCCCATCGAGGGATCAGAGGGTTCGATGCGGGCGGAGCTCAGCAGAACATTGATGACTTTGCCGTCCTTGCGCCTCCAGCGCGTCTCCACCGAGCCCGTGCCGCGCTCCGCGATCTGGGCGTACTTCTCCCTTCCTACGAACTCATAATCCTCGTAGGAGGGATAAAGGACGAGGGCGCTCTTTCCCACCAGCTCCTCACGGGAGTACCCGAGCATGCGGCAGAGGAAATCGTTGACCTCCAGTAACACGCGGTCGGGGCTCACCAACCCCATGGCCAGAGGCGCCGCTCGCAGCAAGCTCTCCAGCCTCGCCGCTCTGGCGTCCTTTTCGCCCAGGGCTGCCTCCAGCTCCCGCACTCGCCGCTTGAGCCCTTCCTTGCCGGACTCCGTGACCGGCTCAAACCCGCTTCCCTCCTCGCCTTTCTCCATGTCGCCATCCCCTACCTCGAGTCCGAAGCCGTGTTCTCTATACCGGGACTGCACACCTCCCTGCGCGCATGGCTAAACCGCTCATTTCATCGCTTTCGCCGAGAGAAAGCGAACGCGACCCGCAGAGCCTAGCCCTTTACACGCTTCGCGATCCCCTTGATGCTCGATCGATATCTTGGCCTCCCGGAGCCAGACCGCGATACCACTAGAATTTCGGAGCGATCCATCCACCTTGTTTTAATCCTTATTATTCCCTGATCGAAGCCGAAGCCACACCCGAGACAGATCGGACATGCGAGAGATCGCTCCTTTCTCCTGATTGTTTTGCTTTCACTCAGGAATCAACCGAGTGGTCTCTCCTCTTTTTCCTTCTGAGACCTGCATACGAAAGAATCACAACAACATCCAGGACACAGCGCCCGCGTGGCCACAGGACACAGCAGACACCGGCCTGCGGCCATAAGCGGACGGGAAGAGCGGTAAGCGCAAAGCAGATTGCCTCCTGGGGCAGGCGACTATCTTCTCACACCTCATCATCTCATTCACTGATCCCCATGGCCTTGTCCCGCCAAGCGACCTCGCCGTGGGGCGAAAGACGCTGCTTGTCCCGCGCATGATGACGCCGTTTTGCGGAAGGGATGGCGTAGGCACCCCCGGGGAACCGCCACGCAACGACTTTCGACCCGTATCCGCCATCATGCCCGGCAGGCGAGGCGGGGGTCAGGAGCCTGTCTCACGCGCCCGGAAGCCGTCATCAACACCTCCGAACCCGTATCGTCCCTGGGCAATACGACTCCCACGAGGACGGGTGCATGTGCGCCCGGAGAGTTTATCGGTTAATATAGGATGATAGGGTGGGTACTTGATGGGCAGGGCGGCATCCGGCACACACATGCCCGGCGATACCGGGGGCCGAATGGGAGGTGGAGATTGAGAAAAGGCGGGGGCGGCGGAGACAGCCTGCGCGGAAACGGTAACTCCTGGGATGCTGACGCGTTCAGTGGAAGCGATGGTACGTGGTCGGGCAAAGACAGAAGCGGCGATTTCTACCGCCTGCTTATCGAGAACACCCTCGATCTTATAGCGGTGTTG
>JACVJG010000156.1 GCA_015711875.1 Candidatus Solincola jinzensis
TGGTGCCGCCGCTTTCCTCATCCCCGCCGCCGTTCTCTCCTTCCGTACCCTGCGAAGCGCCCTCCTCCTTTTCCGCTGCGAAATATAGCCCTGCATCCGGAAGCTTGTTGAAGGACTCTCCGGCCTCGGTCAGGTACTGCCGCAGCAGGGAGGTGCTGGTGTAGAGGTTATGCGGCGCGCGCCGCGAGCGTTCCCTCCAGAAATGCGAGGCGTCCTCCGTGACGTAGAGAAGCCCCGATGCCTGCACCATGGAGATCACCGCCGTGGACCCGCCGCTGCATATCAGCAGGGGGTCCAGGAAGTAGACGATATCTATGTCCGAGGGGCGGGCGCTGCGCGTGGGGCCGATGGCCTGGGAGTCCCTGGACAGGTAGATGCAGATGAAGCGGGTCACCCCTCCCTCCACCAGCTCCTCGTACACGATGTCGGCGTCAACGATGCCGCTCTGCGGGCGCGCCTTGGGGTCGTTTTCCACCTTCACCGCCAGGGGGCGGCGGGTCACCAGGTCCCATGAGGCCACGACCTCTCCCGTGAGGGGGTTAACGGGCGGCTTCTCCGGTTCGGGGGGTGGGGCCACGGTCTCATCGGCCACCCTGGAGGCTTTGCATCCCGCCAGGGGCGAGAGAAGGGCGAACAGGAGCAGTGAGGGGATGAGGGCGATAAGGGATCCGCGTTTGCGTGCCCTCGCTTTGGCAGCCATATATCGCACTCCTTTCCTAGGCGCATATCCGCCTACTTCTGCCTTGTTATATGGGACTCCGTCATGGCGTGGTTTCCCGGCGCGCTCGGCGCGATGGGGTTCCTACCGCCGCTTCGTCGCTATCTTTTTCGTCTCCCGTCCTCGTCCCTCCTTTGTTGAGGCGACAGACACATGAGCACGGGAGCGCTGAGAACGACGGTGCCTTACTACAGCCCTTCAAGAAAAACCGCTTTCCACATCCTTATGACGCCATAGGAATTTCATCGGTTCTGCCCATCTGCCCGTTCTCCGGATACAGGTATTTGCCGTAGTGACGGCCGCGTCTTTAGCTTTGGCGCTCTTCAAGCCCGAAGAGGCGGGCGGCGTTGAGTCCCAAGATGCCGTCGCGGTAGACGCTTCCCTCCAGGCCGCGGCGGGCGTCCGCCAGGGTGCGCCGGTATGGCAGCAGTGGGTAGTCGGTGGCGAAAAGGAACCTTTCCCCGCAGGCCATCTCGGCGGCCAGGCGGTAGATATCGCTGCGGTAGAGATAGGGGGAAGCGGCGGTGTCGTAATAGACGTTGCGGCAGGCCTCCGCCACCTCGGGCATCAGTTCGTAAAACGGGAGGCCGCCTCCCCAGTGGGGCAGGATGAGCTTGAGGCCGGGGAATGACTTGATGAAGTGGTAGATCTTTTCCGGCGTCACCGGACCCTTGCCGGGGTAATCGTGCCCCACCGGCTCGTTCACGTGGATCATGAGCGGCACGTCGAATGCCTGGGCGAGTTCCGCCAGGGGCCCCATGATCTTGGCGTCGCAAGGGTCGAAACCCTGGGGTTGGGCGTGCAGCTCACCCAGCCCCCTGGCGCCCGCTTCCAGGCAGCGCCGCGCTTCCTCCACCGCCCTTTCTCCGAGCCGGGGGTTGGTGATGGCGAAGGGGAGGAAGCGGCGCGGGTTTGCGGCGGCCACCTCCAGGAGGTAATCGTTGTTCTCGCTGCAGCGTTCCAGGGTCGCCCAGGGGAAAGGGCAGAGCACGGCCATATCCACCCCGCAGGCGTCCATCTCCGCCAGCATCTCGCCAGGACTGGCCATGCGCGCCTTGCCATGCGAGAACATGAGCCTGAAGGCGGCTTCCTCCGCGCCCACGCTTTGCGGGCGCTCCCTGGCGGAGGGCGGGAACATATGGGCGTGGGCGTCCAGGACGAAGGTCATCCCGCCACCGCCTTTGCCCGCCGTCCCGGCCTCGGGAGGAAAAGGCACCTGGAACGGGAAAGGAGCGGCCTCCCCCTCCATGGCGCGAGCACGTACATGAAGGCGGCTTCCTCCGCGCCCACGCTTTGCGGGCGCTCCCTGGCGGAGGGCGGGAACATATGGGCGCTCGCTCCTGTCATCAAGATCGCTCATCCTTTTCCCTGGCGGCGTCCCCGTGGATGAGGGGTACTTGCTCATTCTGGCGGCCGTCCGCGCCCGGGCGCCCTGCGATAAACACGCGGTCGGTGAAACCGCTTCCGCGGGCGGTGGCGCGAGCGGCGTGCCGGAGATGCCGCCGTGCCGCGAGGCACGAGGCCTTCCGGCGAGACCTCAACATACCCTCCCGTCCCCTCCGGCGCGCATACCCTCGCTTGTCGCGCCGGCCGTGCCGCTTCTCGGTTATATCGAGGCGCCTTGCTGCCAAGCGTCGGCGACACGCTTTATAATATCAAAGACATGCCGAAAGGCCCGCCCGCGAGAGCGAAGGGGGAAGCATGGGACTGGCATTGTTTTCCATCCTCCTCGTGCTGGTCGTGCTCCTCTCCCTTTTCGCCCTGTATCTGCTGGCGCGCATACTGAAGATCTACGCGAAAGCGCGAAGGCTCGAGACCATGCGCGGCTACGAGACCATACTCTACGCCGCCCTGCAGAAACTCACCCCTGAGAAGACCCTGGAGACGCTGATCCCCGACCCCGACCGCAAGGCGCTGGAGGAGGTTCTGCTACGCATGGGGGACGAGGGACCTGAGGGCATCAAGGAGAAAGTCATCTCCCTTTACGGCCTGGCCTGGTTCAAGGACCGGAGGATGCGCGATCTGCGTTCTCGCCGCAAAGCGAGGCGGAGCGACGCGGCGAGACGCCTGGGGAGGATAGGCGATCCCGATTGCGTGGGTGCGCTCAAGGCCTTGCTCGAGGATGGCAGGGAAGAGGTAAGGGAGGCGGCGCTTTTCTCCCTGGGAAGGATCGGCACCAGGGAGGCTCTCGAGGCCATGCTGAGCGGGCTGGAGAAAGGAGGGCGCTGGTCCCAGGAAAAGGCTGCCGAGGCGGTGGAGGAGGCCGGGGACGAATCGCGCTTGGTGCTCAGGGAGCTGTTGGAGAGCGAAGACCCTCGTCACCGCGCCTTTGCCGCGGAGGTACTGGGCGGGGTAGGGGGCGAGGAGGAGGCACTGCTGCTCGAACGGGCCCTCGGCGACGGGGAAGTGGATGTAAGGGCTCGCGCGGCGGCCTCTCTGGGGAGGATGGCGCGACCGGCATCCCGCTCCGCGCTAGTCGGGGCTATCGAGGATCCCGCTTGGGAGGTGCGGGCACAGGCCGTAAAAGCGCTTGGCCGCATAGGGGACGGAGAGGATGCCCCCGTCCTGGCCCGCGCCCTGCGCGACTCCGAGTGGTGGGTGAGGAACAACGCCGCCGCCGCGCTGCGCGAGATAGGGGCGGCGGGAGAACCCTTCCTGGTGGAGTCGCTGTGGAGCGAGGACCGCTTCGCGCGCGAGACGGCGGCGCAGGCTCTGGAGGAGAGCGGCGCGGTGGAGCGCATGGTGCGGGAGCTTGAGGTGGATGAGGGGATGGAGCGCGCCCAGCGCGTCATCTCCCGCCTGGCGGAGATAGGATGCGTGGCGACCCTCGCGCAGGTTTTCTCCGATCTTCCCCCGGGAGACCTTAAGGACCGCTTGCATGGGGTCCTCGCGGGAACGCACTCCCCTGAGCTGGCGCGCCTGCTGGACGATCACGAGAGCGGAAAAGAGGCTGAGGTCCCTGTTTGGGAAGGCGACAAGGGAGGCAACCAGGTCCGGCGCGGGGAGGAAGAGGGGCGGTAACAGGATGTCCCTTTACCATGCCCTGGCATATCTGGCCATCGCGTATTACCTGCTACTCTACTCCGTGCATCTTGTTGTCCTGGCCATGGGTTACTGGGCGGCACGGCGCTGGAAGCACGCGGGATATATCGAGGAAGCGCACCGCCTCTCCCGCAGCCCTTTGGTGCCGCCCGTGACCATCGTCGCGGAGCTCGGCGCCATGGGCGATGACGCGGTCCGCTGGGTCGACCACGCGCTCTCCCATCGCTTTCCCCAGCTGGAGGTGATGGTCATGTGCCGGGAGCACGACGATCCCGGGATAGACCTTCTGGTCAAGGCCTATTATCTCCGCCGCGTGGACCGGGTTTACCGCAAGGTGCTCGATTCCCCGGAGCCGCATGAGGTGTACCAGAGCGATGACCGGCGCCTCACCCTGGCCGTGGCGCACGGGGCGCGGGGCGGGGAACTGCTCAACCTGGCCCTCAACCTGGCCCGCTACCCGCTTTTCGCCGTGGCCGACCGTTGCTCGTTTATGGCCGAGGACGCCCTTCTCCGCATGGTCAGGCCGTTTATGGAGTCTGAGGCGTGCGCTCCCGCCGTCATGGGGGTTGAGATACCCCTGGATATGGAGAACGACGACATGCTCCCACCTCGCCGCGTCACCAGGTTCTGCCTCGTGGAATCGCTGCGCATCCAGATGGGCTATATGGCCGGAGCCCCTTACCTGGGCGGGCCTGCCGCCACCTATGACTCCTTCACCCTCTACCGCAAGGAGGACCTTTTCGCGGCGAAGGGTTTCAACGAGGCATCGTCGGTTCTGGAGGCCAGGATGGACATGACGCTGCGGCTGCACCGCCTCATGATCGGTGACCGGAAGCGCTACCGCTTCGTCTTCCTCCCGCAACTCGTCGCCAGGCGGAGTTTCCCGCGCACCTGGAGGGAACAGGTGCGTGAGGTCGAGGAGCGGAAGAGGGCGACAAGGAGATCCTTAGCCAGCCATAATGACATGTTCTTGCGGCGGCGTTACGGGTTGCTGGGCATGGCGCACCTGCCGGCTTTCTGGTTTTTCGTCAACCTGGCGCCCCCCATAGGCCTAGCGGCCTTTTCCCTCACCCTGCTCTTCGTGGCCCTGGGCATGGTGCGCTGGGTGTCATTGATTGTTTTTCTGGGGGCTTTCACCGTCTATCCCGCCCTAGTGGGGTTGTTGGCGGTGGCCGCGGCGCGCAGGGAGCTCGGCATACTGCGAGGCCAGGGCGCGCTGTTGTACGTCTACGCTTTCCTGGCCCAGCTGTGGTTCCGGCAGCTCTCCTCCCTGGCCGCGATGGTGGGAAGGCGCCGGTGATGAGGCTGGCTCGACATATAGGAAGGTCATGGCGAGTTACTAAAGTGCTTGGGAGGGAATCATAGCCACCTATCAAAGGGCAAAAATACACTCTTTAAGGTACGTTATCGAAAAATGACAGTAAGGGATGCGGGAAGAAGCCGCTCATGCTCATGTAAGGGATGATCAACAGGGGGGCGGTGGAGAAGGCATCGGGAGCGTTTCGCAGACAGCCGCTTTTTAACAGGGCGGCAAGCGCGAGAGCAGCGGTTGGAGCCCGGAATGGCGAAAAGGAAGGATTCGGGAGAAGGCGGTTTGGGTGGCGCGGGAAGCGCCATGCGCGCGAGGAAATGGCGGGAAAAATTCCGCGCCAGCCTTTACCCCGCCTTCAGCCTCCTCTGCCTATTGTGGCTGGCTCTGCGCAGCGGGCGCAAGCCCTCGCGCCTGCGCTATCCCTGCCAGCAGGCGGCGGTCCTGCATTCTTCATGGGTCGTCGGGGCCGTGGGAGCGGGGTTGGCTCGATTCGCCTGTGGAGGGCGGCTGAAGGGCCGTCGTCCCGTGGTCCTTACGGTTCTCGCGTTGACGGCGCTCCTCTCCCTCGCGCTTGGGGACCAGGCGGGGGTAGAGGCGTTGAACGGCGGAGTGCCGGATGTGGGGGAAGCCAGGCTCCGCGCGGCGTCCCTGATGCCTTGCTCATGGACGGGCGCGCAGGCGGACGGCTCCCATGACGTATTCGTGGTGAGGAACGTGCCCGTGCCGGCGGCGGGCAGCCCTGTCCACGCCGGGGTGGACGCCCTCATCCGCTTTATGGGCGAAGGCGGGGTATCCTTTTACCGCAGCGCCGCCGACTACCCAGGCGCGGGGCCCGATGGCCTTATCTCCCCCGACGACGTGGTGCTGATCAAGGTCAACGCCGCGTGGGACCAGCGCGGCATGACCAACACCGACGTGGTGCACGGCCTGATCACCGCGGTCCTGCGCCACCCTGACGGCTTTACGGGCGAGGTGGTGCTGGTGGAGAACTGCGAGGGCGGGCCAGATTATAACCAGGCGAACAACAACGCGGAAAACACCTCTCAGTCATTCCAGGCGGTGGTGGATTCCTACGGGGATCCGGCCAGGGTCTCCACCTCGAGCTGGTGGTCCTTCACCGACGACGCGGTGTACGATTTCGATTCCGGCGATATGCGCCAGGGCTACGTATTGCTGGGAGACAATGTCTCCTATCCCAAGTTCATTACCGGGCGCGGCACCTGCGTATCGCTGCGCAACGGCGTGTGGACCGGCTCCGGTTACGACAAGAGCAGGCTCAAGCTCATCAACGTACCCGTGCTCAAGAGCCACAACGCCACCGGCGTGACCGCCTCCCTGAAGAATTTCATGGGCGTTCCCTCCATCCACAAGACGGTGGACGTGCACAACGACCTCATCTACAGGGGCTTCATGGGGAGGATGATGAACGAGGTGATCTACCCGGATCTAAACATAATCGACGCCATCTGGGTGAGCCCCTCGCATCCCGATGGCCCCGCGGGACCCTATTCGAAGGCGGTGAGGGCGAACATCCTTCTGGCAGGCAGGGACCCCGTGGCCCTGGATTATTACGCGGGGAAGCACGTCCTCTACCCCATCAGCGGTTACGGCAGGCACGACCCCGACACCCCTTTCGGCGAGGGCACCAACCCCTATCATGACGGCACCCGCAATACCGGGTACCCGTACAACGCCTTTCGCGTCATGCTGGAGAGCACCGCCTCCGTGCTACAGCAGGGCGGGCACGACGTCACCCTGGACCCCTCGCGGATGAACGTGCACGTGCGGGACCTTTCCGTGGGTCTGCAGTGGTCCGGCGGCCACTGCGTCACCGGCGTCCCCGCCCCCGGAGAGGAGTGGCATTTCGCCGAGGGCACCACC
>JACVJG010000157.1 GCA_015711875.1 Candidatus Solincola jinzensis
CGCACATGCGACCAGCGCGAGGCGGGCCCCAGTTCCCGAGCCGCCTCCTCCAGCTCCCTCGCCCTTTGCGCGTCAAAAGCCACCCCAAGCCTCCTGTCCAGCCTCTCCATAAAGTCGAACGCCACCGACCGTTAAGCGCGGCCGGAAGAACCCTTCACCGCTTCAACGTCCGAAGCGCCTCCTGTATTCCTCCACCTCCGTCATGGCGGGCCTTTCCTGCACGGGAAGGATCTTTTTCTCCAGCAGGTACTCGCCGTCGCGGTACTCTACCTGGGTCATCTCGACGCTGTATCCCTCGCGCAGCTCCATCCTGCCCGACTCCTGCAGCCGGATCAGAACCGCCTGGACGATCTGGAAGGCCATCCTGCCCAGGGCGGGTACCGGTTGGTTGCGGTGCTGCCTCTCCACCAGGTCCACCTGCCCTATAACCCCCATGCCATAACGGGTATGGATATCCATGAGCATGCCTATCTCCACCCCATAGCCGGAAAAGAAGGGTATGCTCTCGAGGATCTCCCGCTCCCCTCCGTATTCCCCTGAAAGCGGCTGGATGAGCGCGCTGAGCTCGGGGAAGAAAAGGCTGAGAAGGGGGCGCGCCACCAGCTCCGTGACCCTTCCCCCGCCGGTGGGCAAAAGCCGGTGCTCAGCCTTGATGGGACGTTGGTAATATCCCTTGACGAAACGCACGTCGGGGCGCGCGAGCAGGGGACCCAAGATCCCCGTGACGAAGCGGGGATGAAAATTGCGGATATCCGAATCCATCCAGATGATTATGTCGCCGTTGAGGCAGTAGAGACTGCGCCAGAGCGCGTCGCCCTTGCCCTGGGGCTCGTACAGGCCTGGCAGGATCTCATCCTGGCGGAAGACCTCCGCGCCTGCCCTCTCCGCCGCCCTTACCGTGCCGTCATCGCTGCCTCCGTCCACCACGCAGAGCTGGTCCACCAGGGGGGTTTTCTCCATCAGCTCCTCGCGCGTGATGGAGACGATCTCCCCTATGGTCGCCGCCTCGTTGAGGCTGGGAAGGCATACGCTGACCGTTTTCCCCGACTCCTCCTTGAGCCGTCTCAGCTCCTCGAGGTCGTCGAACTGCGTGTGATGGAAGGTATTGGCGTCATACCAATCACACCTCTCCAGACGGCTGGAGGCGTAGCATTCCCCGTCGCGTTTGCTATCCTCCAACTTTCCACCCCCTCCCCGCCCTGGATGATCACTTGCCTCTTGCGTACTCCACGCCCGCCGAAAAAGCCCTCAGGTTGACCTCCACCGCCTTCGAGGGCACGTTGGACACCAAGGCCTCTCGCCAGGCGTCTTGCGGGAAATCAAGGAGCACGGAGAGCGCGCCCAGCAATACCGAGCCCGCGGCGCGTGGGTTCCCCGCCTCCGTGGCCATGTCGCGCGCGTCCATCTCCAGGGTCCGAGCGGCGTACGCGCGTATCGAATCAAGGGCGTCTTGCGGGTATTCCGCGTCCCCGCGCAGCACCGGGAGCGGGTCCAGGCGGTAAAGATTCACGATGGCCGTGCCCTCTCCCGAGAGGTATCGCAGGTAGCGCAGGCCTTCCAGCAACTCGAAGGCAAGAAGGAAATCCGCCCTGCCTTCCGGCACCAGGGGTGAGTGTACTTTCTCCCCCCAGCGCACCATGCAGACCACGCTGCCCCCGCGCTGCGCCATGCCGTGTACCTCGCTGGTCTTTACGTCGTATCCCATGCGCAACGCCGTATCGGCGAGCACCTTGGCCGAGAGCACGTTACCCTGGCCCCCTACGCCCGCCAGTACCGCATCAGGCACCCTCACCCACCTCCTCTATGGCGTTCCGCCTGCATACCTGAGCGCAGAGCGAGCAGCCCGCGCAGAGGTCCTCGTCCACCGCCGCCTTCTCACCCCGTATCACCAGGGCGGGGCATCCCAGGCGCAGGCAGAGCTTGCAGGCGTCGCATTTTCCCTCGTCCACCCGATAAGGCGGGGCCTCGACACGCTCCCGCAGGACGCATGAGCGGCGCGATATGATGACCGAGGTGCGGGGCTCCGCCATCTCCTCGGCGATGGCCGCCTCCGTCTGGGCGAGGTCCCAGGGGTCCACTACCCTAACCGACTCCACTCCCACCGCGCGCGCCAGCTCGGCCAGATCCAGGGCGTGGGTCTTCTCCCCCATGAGGGTGCGGCCCGTACCTGGGTGGTCCTGAAAGCCGGTCATGGCGGTGGTCCGGTTGTCCAGGATCACGATGGTGGAGGGGGTGCGGTTGTAGACCATATCTATGAGCCCGGTTATCCCGCCGTGGATGAAGGTGGAATCCCCCAGCACTCCCACCACTTTTCCCGCTTTGTCGGCGTTGGCCTCGCTTGAGGCGAAGGCCTTCTCCAGCCCCAGCGCCATGCCTACCCCCGCCCCCATGCACACCTGGCAGTCGATGCCCGAGAGCGGCGGCAGCACGCTGAGGGTGTAGCATCCTATATCGCTTGACACCACGGCCTTGTTGCGCCGGAGTGCATAGAAGAGGCCACGGTGGGGGCAGCCGGGGCACATCACCGGGGGCCGGGCGGGAAGGGAGGCCTCGTCCGGCGGCTGCGAGCGCGGAGGGGGTGGCGACCATCCCCCTCCCCTGACCCCCGTGTCCATCTCCATGAGCTCGGAAAGCGACCGCGCCACCACATCGGGGTCCAGTTCCCCTACCCTGGGGACGCGAGCTTTTCCCACCACGTCCAGCCCCATGGCTTTGAGGTTCTCCTCTATCCAGGGCTCCATCTCCTCCACCACGTAGAGGCGGCGGAAATGCGAGGCGAATTCGCGCAGCGCCTTCTCGGGCAGGGGGTAGACGAAGCCCAGCTTGAACACCGAGGCCTCGGGGAACGCCTCCCTCGCATACTGGTAACACACGCCCGAGGAGACGATGCCGATGCGTGTGGAGCGCATCTCCGCCCGGTTGAAGGGAGAGCGCTCCGACTCCTGCTGCAGCCTTTCCAGGCGCTCTATCACCACCGGATGGCGCAGGCGCGCATGCCCCGGGATCATCACCCTCTTCACCGCGTCCTTCTGATAGGGGAGATCGACGCTGTGCCTCTCCTCGCGGTACTCAACCACGCTCCGCGAATGGCTGACACGCGTCTCCAGCCGCAACATGACCGGGGTGTCATATCTCTCGGACAGCTCCAGGGCAGCTCCCACCATCTCGAAGCATTCCGCGCTGTCCGACGGCTCCAGCATGGGGACCTTTGCCATGCGTGCGTAATAGCGGCTGTCCTGCTCGTTCTGTGAGGAATGCATGCCGGGATCATCGGCCACCGCCAACACCAGCCCGGCGTTGACCCCGATATAAGGGAGGGTCATCCAGGGGTCGGCGGCTACGTTCAGGCCCACGTGCTTCATGGCCACCAGTGTCCTGGCCCCTCCCAGGCAGGAACCGATTCCTACCTCCAAGGCCACTTTTTCGTTGGGGGACCACTCGCAGTAGACCTCGGAAAGCCGCGAGAGCTCCTCCAGTATCTCCGTGGACGGTGTGCCAGGGTAGGCTGCCGCCACGCGCACCCCCGCGCACCACGCCCCCAGGGCAACGGCCTCGTTTCCCGATAGCAGGGTCCTCTTCAAGACCTTTTCCTCTCCTTTCCGCCAGTCCAGGATCTCCGTGGGAGCTCGCGGAAGGGCCTCGCGCCCTCCCCGCCACACGCTGGAATTATATCAGGTTCGCGCCCCTGGACGCCGTGTGGTGTCAAGGGTCGCGCCCACCGCATCCAGGAGCCGTATCCGCCGTGATCCCCGCGAAGCAACGGGCCCGCGTCCCTGGATCATCCCGGACCAACGACGTATCCGCGCGCTCTCGCAAGCCATGCCGCGCCGAGGGCAGCGCCTGTTCCTTATGCTAGAATTACATGGATCGTGACCCCCGCGAAGGAACGAGCCTATGCCTCTGGATGAGCGCGAAGGAAGTGAACGGGACGGGCGCACGGACGAGGAATTGGTGCGTGATTTCCTCGCGGGAGACGCCCCTGCCTTCGAGGAGCTGGTGACGAGGTACCAGCCGGCCATCATGAACATGGCTTACCGCCTGCTCGGGAATCGCAACGACGCCTTTGACGTCTGCCAGGAGATATTCGTGCTCCTGCTGCGTAAGCTGGGGTCTTTCCGGGGGGAAGCCAAGTTCTCGACCTGGCTCTACCGCGTGTCGCTCAACGCCTGCCACGACTACGCGCGCAAGTCGCGCCGCAACCTCTCCTTGTCCGAATCGCCGGGCGACGACCTTCCCGAGATAGAGCAACGCCTGGCGGACGACGGCCTTGAAGCACCGGAGACGAGCATGGAGCGGGCGGAGGTGCAGAAAGCGGTGAGGGAGGCCATAGCGCGGCTTCCCTACAAGTTCAAGGAGATAATCTATTTGCACGATATAAGCGGATACAATTACAAGGAGGTGGCGGAGATCCTTGACATCTCCCTGGGAACGGTCAAGTCGCGCTTGAACCGCGCCCGCAACCGCCTCGCCCTGGAATTGCGGGACTTCTGGGAACAGATGCCATGACCGCCACATCTAATCATGCGCAAGGGAGATAGCGGGTCACCACTCACCGGGAAAGGGCCTTGAGGACCGAGATGAACTGCAGAAAAGCGACCAGGTACCTGGGACCGTTCTTGGACGGCGAACTCCCCGCTCCCCTCGGGGAGGAACTGAAGAGACACCTCTCCTCTTGCCCCGCCTGCGAGCTTCGGCACCGGCACTTGCGCTCTGTTCTCAAAGAGTTGACCTTGCTGCCGTCGATCTCCCCCACACCCAGGGAGAAAGAGGAGCTTCTGCGCCGGGTGCGGCGCGAGCTGGCTGAGCCGGCGCCGGCGCCGGCGTTCCACCGCCGGGCCCAACTCGCCGCCGCCGCCATATCCCTGCTGGCCATGGCGGTGGTCGCCGGCCTGGCCTTCATGGTATGGGGGACCGAACGGGCACCGGTGGTGGAGGAGGCGGTGCCCAGACAGGCAGAGAACGAGGGTTACGCCCCGGAAGAGGGCAGGCCCGCGGGAACCGGATTCGCCGGCGAGAACAACATGATGTCGGGATCACCCATAGCCTCTCTGTCCCCCGTCCCTTCCCTCGCGCTTGCGGGAAATGTATACGGCGAGAAAGACCTCGAGGGCTATCGCGACGATCTCGGCGCAAGGCTCGAGTTCTATTCCGCCTACTGGTACCCTGCCTCCATAGGAGCCCTCAGCGAGGCGGACCTGCGTAACGCTCAGCGTGAACTCACCCACAAACTGGCGGCCTCGGCCGCGTCGCAGAACAGGGATCCCGTAAGCCTTGAGGCCGCCATAGAGAAGGCGCTCTCGCAGGAGGGCGGAAAGGTGCTGCTGCCCTGCCACGCCGAACTGGCGAAGGTCAACGGCAGGGAATGCTGGCTGGTATCCCTGAGCGGCCCGGAGGACTACCTTCTCTTTCCGGATCCCCAGCGCCCGCCCGCCATGGCCCTGGCCTCTCTGGGCGGGGAAGAGAGCCTGAGGGTGAGTGAGTCGCTTCTCAGGGAACTGGCCGCCGGCCTGGCGCCCTATCAGAGTGCGAGTCCCTCCACGCACCTTTCCCCACAGCGGGCCGCTGACGGCACGGGGTTGCAGGAGGAAAGCGGGGAGGAAGCCTCCACAGGACGGGATACCCAGAACGCAGCGGAGGGTGATAAGGCGATCGCTGGAGGGGCCAGGCCGGACTTCCGCTCCTTTTTACGGGAACTTGCCGCCCGTTATAACAGCCTGGACATGCTCGGAAAGCTGGAAAGCCTCAACTACGAGCAGGTGCTCATGCTCCTGCACGGGAACTGGTCGGGCCTGGCCGCCGAGGGCGTGAACCTGGGGGATTTCCTGCGCCCCCCCAGGCGCCTCTGGGCGGTGGACTGCGAGAGCGGCGCCGTTATCTGGTAAAGCCTTCCATACCCTCGGCATCGCTCATCGCCAAGACCGCGCGCCCACAAAGGCGGTGAGCGAAACCCGAAAACGCCTCTCTCGGCGATCACGCGTCCCTGCAGCCCCGACGCTTGAATTCGGAAGCCCGGCACCAGCAAGGGGCGTGAGGGCAGCCGATCATTGGAAGCGGTATCGATAAAGCGACGACATCAGCCTTAGCGGCCCGCGAAGGGCTATGGGGTGGAGGTTCGCCATCGCCTTCGGCCCACAGCTCAGGTAAAAGGTGTCTTCTCGGGACGGCGGCGCGCTTCACGCGTGTTTCCGGAAGACACGGCATATAAAGGGGGCGTCCCGCTTCCCATGAAGGAGGCTTCGCCTTCACCCGGAACCGTTTAAGGGCATAAAAGAGGGGGGCAACGCCCCCCTCCCGTTAGGAACGGTGGTTTTAGAACACGAACAACTGGTTGGGGTCCACTTCCTCCCGCAATACGCGCAGCTCCTCCTCGGTGGGCTTGGGGGTCTCGGTCACGTCATCGGGGATGATGAGCTCGAAGCCGGTGAACTGCTGCACAACCTCGGGGGTTACGCCGGGATGGTAGGAGATGAGCTTCATGCGGCAGGTCTCCTCGTCGAACCCCATAACCCCCAAGTGGGATATGACGCGCCAGGGCCCGCCCCCCACCAGGCCGGCCCTCTCACGGGCTCCCGGGCCGTCCAGGAAACCGGGGGTGGTGATGTAGTCGCATTTCTCGGGAAAGCGCTCCGGCAGGTGAAGCCCCATGAAGATGACTTTCTGGCACAACGATGCGATGTCATTGGCGCCGCCCGATCCCGTCAGGCGCACCTTGGGGTTGTCGTAGTCGCCGATGCAGGTGGCGTTGATGTTGCCGTACATATCGATCTGCGCGCCGCCCAGGAAGCCCACGTCGGCATAACCGGCGCGGCTGTGCCCGAAGACCGAGGTCATGGAGAGGATGGTGGGCGCCTTATGGTAGGTCCAGGAGCACGCCACCGACCAGGGGAGCACGCGGGGTTCCGGGTCCAC
>JACVJG010000158.1 GCA_015711875.1 Candidatus Solincola jinzensis
GGCTATCGCTATCCCTCCGTCATCCTCTCCAGCCCCGACTACACCGCCATCAGTGGCCCCAACGAAAAAGGCCTGACCTGCCCTCGCCGCATCGGGGATAACATCCTCAAGGAGAACGCGGCGCGCCTGGGCGCGGAGGTATGGGAGGAATGCTGGGTGCACGACCTGGTGGTGGAGGACGGCCAGGTGCGCGGGGTAAAGGCCAAATACCAGGGCGAGTTCATGGAGCTGCGCTGCAACATCGTCATCGGAGCGGACGGCTCGCATTCCTGGGTGGCCAAACGCCTGGGCCTCTTCCGCGACGACTATGACCAGGTATACCTCGCAGGGCGAGCATATTTCGCCGGGTGCAATCCACCCCTGCGGGATGTGGAGGTGCATTACGACCCCGGATTCACGCCGGGGTTCGTCTGTCTCTCCCCCCATCCCGGCTACGGCGACGTGGTGAACATGGGCGTGGGCATCCAGATGTCACAATACGTCAACTCGCCCCTGAACGCCGAGGAGATGGTGCGCAAATTCGTGGCCGAGAGCCCGCATGGCGAGAAGATGCGCGGGGCCCGGCAGGTATCGCGCTGGATGGGCTGGCGCGTGCCCAGCGCCGGGCAGATCGGGGTCAATCACGCCGCGGGAGCCCTGCTGGTGGGAGACGCCGGCAGTTTTGTGGAGCCCTTCATCCTGGAGGGCGTGGCATCCGCGGTGCGCTCCGCCAATTACGCCGCTCGCACCGCCCTCGAGGCCCTGGAGGACAACGACTTCTCTGAGGCCTCGCTGGCCAGGTACGCGGAAAAGTGGGAGGCGAAGATGCTTCCCCAGCTCAAGGCGCTGCAGGGCATGGCGGTGACCGCCGCCGACCCCGAGGCCCTAAACAAGGCCTTCCAGAGCCTTAAAGACAACCCGGAGGCGATAACGCGCGTCTTCGGCATGTAAAGCCCCGGCTAACGAAATGGCGGTGTCTGCAGGCGGGGCAGCCGGCAAAGGGAGAGCAGTCGTGGGAACGCCACGTCGGCGGCCTCCAAAGAAGACGCCCTTGCGGGTCGCCGGCACTACCGGCTACTTACCTGCCCTCTGAGCGCTTGGCGAACTAAGACGCGGCGGGCACGCGGAAACGTGCCCGCCATTAACGCTCGCCGCCGACTCCGGCCTGGTTCTGGAAAAACAGTCGCTCAGGCCGATTCCCGGCACCCAACAAGCTGGCTGTGCCGGGAACCCGGGGCCCTTTTCCCCGCCGAGGAAAACTTACCTTATGGCCTGATGCTTGCCCATCCTCCAGCGCTCCCAGGCCGGAGCTTCGTGCCGCCTTACATGGGAACGCAGTGGGCGAGGTCGTCCAGCTTGCCCTCCGGCTCGTCCGGCCACCGCAGCCTGACCTTCCTGCCCACGCTCACGTCCTCCGGCTTGACGTCCTCCAGGACACAAACGGTCATGGTATCCGAGCCGTCGTAGACCACGCCAGCGATGATCATAGGCGTCCCCGAGGGGCCCTCCTCCTGGATACCCTCGTAGGCCCACGCCCCGGTGAAGGTGTAGGTGGTGATGGTGCCGGTGTCCTTGATCTCCACCCACTCGTCGGGGATGGACAGGCAGCGGCAGTAGGGCTTGGGCAAAAAGTAGACCAGCCCGCAGTTGCGGCATTTCAGCGCCAGGAGCTTTTTCTCCTTGAGGCCCTCCAGGGTCCTGCGGATGAGGTCGAGGCTCTCGAACTTCCACTGCCAGTGCTGCAGTGGCCACCCTCCCTCGATGGAGACGGTCTCTTTCTTGTATTCCATGGATTCCATGGCGTTACCTCCTCGGGGTATCCGAGAGCACGGCGACCACGTTGAGGTTCACCGCGCCTCCCCAGCCGTGGGCCACGGCCTTGTGGACTTCCTTCTTCACCTGGCGCTCTCCACACTTGCCCATGATCTGCAGGGCGCATTCCGCCACCCTCTCCATAGCCGAGGCCCCGATGGCGTTGGTGGAGATGACCCCGCCGGAGGGGCAGACGGGCAACTCGCCGTCGAGGTTCATGGAACCGGAGTCGAGGATGGACGGGGCCTCGCCCTCGTCGCACAGCAGCAGCCTCTCGTAGAACATGAGCAGCTGGTGGGCGAAGGGTGCGTAGGGCTCGGCGAGGTCGATCTCCCGGCGCGGGTCCTTGATGCCCGCGAGCTCGTAGGCGCGGGCGGCCGCGATCTTGCAGCTCTCCTGGGCGCAGGGGTCGACGTTGGTGGTCCCGGAGCCCGCGATGCCCACCATGGCCGCCTCGTCCGAGCAGGAGGCCACGGAGAGCACGTAGGCCGGCTTGTCGGTGAGCTTGCGCGCCTTCTCCCCCGTGGTGAAGATCATGGCGCAGGCCCCGTCGGTGGCCGGGCAGACATGCCCGAAGCGGATGGGGTACTGCATGAGCACCGTCTTGGCCACGTCCTCCGGCGTGAGGCCGGGCTGCTTGAGGTGGGAATAGGGGTTGAGGGCGGCATTGTTGCGGCAGAGGGCCGCCACCTTGTCCAGGTGATGGGTGGTGCACCCGCTGCTCTTCATGTAGCTGGAGGCCTGGTACACCGCCACCCCCACCGCGCCGCCTCCGAAGGCGGCCAGGAAACCGGGGTCCACACCCAGGGCGAACTGCGCCGCCGCGTCGGCGATGGCCACGGTGTTCAGCCCCATGGTGGAGTTGCCGTCGGACTGCTTCTCGAAGGCGATGGCCATCACCGTGTCGTAGAGGCCAGAGGCCACCGCGTAATAACCCCCGTGCGCCACGGAGCCGCCCGTGGTGCCGCCGGTGGTGATGCGCAGAAGGGGCTTTCCCCAGGCGCCCCAGTGGCAGGTTCACGCCCTCGAAGGCGGGCATGTTGCCGGTGACGAAGGCGTCGATGTCCTTCGGCTTGAGGCCGGCGTCCTCGTAGCAGGCGCTCACCGCCTCCCATACCAACTCGGCGATGTTCACGTCGCGCCGCTTGCTCACGTGCTTGGAGAGGCCGACTCCCACTATCGCCACGTCTCTCTTCGCCATCTCACTCACCTCCCAGCACGAAGACGATGTTCTCCTGGGCGCAAATCCCCGTCTGGCCGTGGGCGAGGGCCGTCTTCACGCCCCTCACCTGGTGTTCGCCGGCTTCCCCCCGGATCTGCATGGCCGCCTCGATGATGCGCGCCAGCCCCGCGGCGCAGACCACGTTGGCTCCCAGGGCTCCCCCGGAGGCATTGACCGGCAGCGAGCCGTCGATGCGGGTGGCCCCGGAATCGAAGAAGGCGCCGCCTCCTCCCGCCTCACAGAACCCCAAAGCCTCGTAGGCCATGAGCTCCTCGTGGGCGAAGCACTCGTGCAACTCCGCCAGGTCGATCTGGGAGGCGGGGTCCTCGATGCCGGCCATGGCGTAGCAGCGCTGCGCGGCATCCTTCAAAGAAGTCATCTCCGCCAGGGAGCGCTCGGTGAGGTAGGAGTCGTGGGAGAAGCCCACGCCCTTGATCCACACCGGCTTCTCCGCCTTCGCCGCCGCCTTCCCCGTGGCCAGGACCACGGCGCAGGCGCCGTCGCAGAGCGGCGAGGCCATGAGCTCCCGGATGGGGGAGTAGAGCATGCGGGAGGCGAGCACCTTCGCGGCGTCGGCCCCGTCGTCGGCGCGCAGGGCGAGGGGGTTACGGGCGGCGTTGGCCAGGTTCTTGGCGGCCACCCCCGCGATCTGCTCCTCGCTGACGCCGCTGGCGTGCATGTAGGCGCGGGCCTGCAGGGCCGCCGCGGACACCTCGTTGAGCAGGCCCCGCTGCCGGTCGAAGGTGGGGTCGAGCATCATGACGCCCGGGACATAGCCCGCATACACGGAGGCCTGGCTCTCGCCCACCACCATGGCGATGTCGTGGTCGCCGGAGAGCAGGCGCATCACGGCGTAGAGGACGGCATAGGCCCCGTCCATCTCCACCTTGCTCTCGTTCTTCTGCCAGGCCCCAGCCGGCTCCACCAGGCGCATGTTCGAGATGGTGCGCCCGTCCAGGTAGTCGTTGTTTGCGGTGATCACGGTGTCCAGCTGCTCCCGCGTGATCCCCGCCGACTCCAGGGCCGCCCTGGTCGCCCTCAGCACCTGCACCTCGCGGGAAGCCTCCGCGTCGGCCTCGTAGGGGGTCTGCGCGTAGCCTATGATGGCGATCTCTTTATCCATCCCGTCCCCCTTTCATCCCACCGGGCGGTATCCTGCCAGCAAGTCGAGCACGTTCTCCGCCGAAGGGTCAAACACCGCCTCGACGCGCATCCCCACCGCGGCGCTTCCGCCCTCCAGCTTCCCCACCACGCAGGTGTCCGCGCCGTCGTGCTTGACCATGGCGATGATCTGTGCCTGCTCTAAGTCCTCGAGCGTGCCGTCATCGGCCATGCTCACGTGGGCCTCCGTGAAGGACTCCACCGTCCCGGTGGCGGGCAGCTCCACCCACTCCTCGGCCTTGGCGAAGCAGCGCTCACAGACCATGCGGGGGGGCAGGAAGACCCTGCCGCACGCCGGGCACCTGGAGGCGTATAGCTTCCCTTCCTTCATGCCGTCGAAGAAGCGCTCCATCCAGTTCCCAACCGACCAGGCAAAGACCGGGTTGAAGGGGATGGACGCCCTCGGCACCGGTTTCGTCCCACTCGCTTCCATAACCTCACTCCTCTCTTTCAAAGTGGTCTACCTGCAAGGACCAAACCCGCCGAGGCGGGTCCACGTAAAAGATGTGTATACGGAAAAACCCCCAAGGTAAAACGAACAAGCCGGACAGGCGCGACTGGGTTCACGCATACTCAAGTATGGGGGAAAATCCCGCGCGCGTCCACCATGTTTATGAGCCTAGGCACCATGTTCACGAACCTGGGCACCATGCCCGGGAACCTGGGAAACGGTTTTTCTAGCCTGGTCAACACATCCATTCCAGGATCCCGCTTCAGGATCGTCTCTGATCACCGGGTTATGGGGAACCCGGGCACCGTCGTTTTTCCGTGCCGGGGCGGCTGCTTGCCATTTTATGGTTGACAATTCAAAATTAAGACCTGAGATGAGGGGCCTGCTGCCGTATGCCATGAAAGTTGTGAGAGGGAGGGGAGCATGGACTGGGAGAGGACGGGAAACGAGGCGCTAGCGGCCCTCGCGGAGTACCTGCGTATCGACACCTCCAACCCGCCGGGCAACGAGGCGGCGGGAGCGGAGTTCCTGGGCGATGTCCTGAGGCAGGAAGGCCTTACCTTCGAGCTTTTCGAAACCGCGCCGGGAAGGTCTTCTTTGCTGGCGCGCCTGGAGGGGTGCGGCGAGGGAAAACCCCTTCTCTTCCTCAACCACATCGACGTCGTCCCCGCCGATCCCCAGGGCTGGTCTTTTCACCCCTTCTCCGGCGAGGAGGCGGACGGCTATCTGTGGGGCAGGGGCGCGCTGGATATGAAGGGGATGGGGATCATGGAGCTCTTCGCCTTCATCGCCGTCGCCCGGGAGGGCCTGGCTCTGAAACGAGACCTCGTCTTCCTCGCCGTCGCCGACGAGGAGGCCGGCGGCTATTCCGGCGCCAGGGCCTTGCTGGAGGAGCGCCCCGAGGAGCTGGAAGCGGGTGTGGTGATAAACGAGGGTGGTTACGCCACCACCGACCTGGTCCCGGGCCGGCCCTTTTTCATGGTCGCCAGCGCGGAAAAGTACGGCTACTGGCTGCGCCTGCTGCGACGGGGCGTGGGCGGGCACGGTTCCATGCCCACCGGCCAGGGTGCCCTGGAGCGCATGATCCCCGCCTTGGCGCGGCTACTGGAGAAAAAGCGCCCCATGCGCATAAACCCCACCATGCAGGCCTTCTTCTCCCGCCTCGCGGAGCACTGGGATATATTGGCACCCTTCAGAGAGGACGGCGACGTCGGGACCCTGGCCCGCCTCATCGAGGAGAACAACCTCGCGGCCCTGCCCGCTTTGAACGCGGTCCTGCGCGACACCCTCAGCCTGAACATGCTCAACGCCGGGGTGAAGATAAACGTCATCCCCGACCGGGCGGAGGCTTTCCTGGACTGCAGGCTGCTCCCGGAGACGGAAGGGGGTGAGTTCCTGTCCTTCGTTGAAGACGCGCTCGCCGACCCGGAGATGGAAGTGGACGTGTTCATGGACATGGAGCGAGCGCCGGCATCGCCTCACCAGGGCCCCTATTTCGAGGCCATAGCGCAGACGGTGAGCCGCAATTACCCCGACGCGATAGTCAGCCCCTTTATGCTTTCCGGCCTCTCGGATTCACGCTTTTTCCGCGCCCGCGGCGTCCCCTGCTACGGCATCATCCCAGCACACATAGGCCTCTCCGACCTTTCCCGCATCCACGGCGTGGACGAGAGGATCGCGGTACAGGACGTAAAGGACGGGGTGAGGTTCCTCTTCGACCTCGCCGCCGCCCTCTGCACATGAATGGGGTCAGGTCTTGAAGCTTGAACATACCCCACAATGTGAAATATCGAACGGCCGGCAGCCACACAGGGTATATTTCCATAATATGGTTAAGAGATCGATATTCAAGACCTGACCCCGTCATTGCAGGGCGACCATCTCGTGCAGGGTGGCGCCGCGCTCCTCGAAGCTCCGCCCCTCGTGCTGGACGCGCAGGGTGAAGTCGGACTCGAAGCGGAACCAGCCCGGCCGCATGAAGCGGTTGACCAGCCAGCGCACCGCGGGGTTGAGGATGACGGGGTGGCCCATCTCCTTCAAGAGGTCGTTGCAGTCGATGATCCTCTTCACGTCCAGGCGCAGGAAGACCTGGCCGGGGATCTCCAGCTCCAGCCACGCCGGGTAGGTGCGGTTGGCCTTGCGGTTGAAGACCGCCTCGCCTTCCCTCAACTCCATCTCGCCCGAGCTCACGATGACCTTGTCCCTGTAGGCGAGCATGAGCGGCTTGGAGGCCACGTTGCCGAAGCGCTTCTGGGTGCGC
>JACVJG010000159.1 GCA_015711875.1 Candidatus Solincola jinzensis
CTGGGCTTGAAGGACTTCGTGGACGTGGCCTCCCACGAGCTGCGCCATCCCATCACTCTCATGAAGGGATACGCGGCCACCCTGGCCAGGTTCGGTGATAAGCTGGAAGAGAAGGAAAGGCGGGAGTACCTGGGCATCATAGACGAGGGGGCTGACCGCCTGGACATGCTCATCAAGGAGCTGCTGGACGTTTCGCGCATAGAGCGCGGGCGCTTCTCGGTGCGACGCTCCCCGCACCGCCTGGAGCCGATCATCGAGCGCGCGGTGAGGGAGATGGAGGAAAAGGGGAGAGGGAGGCGTTTCGAGACGCGCCTTCCGCTGTCCAGCAAGCCGCACTCCGTGGACGCGGAGAAGATCCTGCGCGTGCTGGTGATCCTGCTGGACAACGCCGTGGCCCATTCCCCCGCCACCTTCCCGGTGGAGGTCTCGCTGGAGGAAGTGGGGGATATGGGTGAGGTGGCAATGATCTCCGTGCTGGACCGCGGGGTAGGCGTTCCCGAGAAAGACCGCGAGCTCATCTTCGAGCGCTTCTACCAGGTGGAAGACGCCCTCCATCACACCACCGGCGGCATGGGCCTGGGTCTCTATATCGCGCGTGAGATAGTGGAGGCCCACGGCGGCCGCATATGGTGCGAGCCCCGCGAGGGGGGAGGCTCCGCCTTCCGCTTCACGGTGCCTTGAGGGACCCTTCGGGAGCCGGCCGCTGTTCAGCGAGGAGCGAAAGCAGGTTAGCCCGATCTTCCGATCATGCGAATATACCTATGATCTCGACACGCGAAGCGATCTCAGGAACAAAGGCCATATGAATATTTCCCGCCTGTGTTCAGCGTGCAAACGGCATGTGAACGGCATAAAGAAATATATGGTAATATATGGCGCTACTGCTGAGTGGGCCTAAGGCAGATTTCTTCCCGTTTATTCCACGATAATCACGTTATCGGCGGTCTGTATCTCATTTTGGTTGCCGGATGGACGGAGGAAAGCGCATAAAACCACTTTCTGCCCTGCTCCCATCATACAGACGGCACCTCGGTCCCTCTTACCTATCTCGGGGTTTCTGCTGGATCAACGGAAAGCCGATCAAACCATTTCCAGCCATGCCTACCCATGCACATAGCCCTCGGATCCCTTGCCGCTCTCGGGGTTTCTGTAAAATGCTTGTCTTGCAGATCGACTTTCATATGAGGCTTTTTCAGGTTGCTGGGGGATGCAATGAGTCCGTAACCATACTTTACCATACGGTAACACTGCGGCATGGCAGGTGTTATAATATCGCGCGAGCCGGTGACTAACCGGATCCCCACATCGCCGAGCACCATTACCGCCGTTAGAATATTCCTTAACTAATATAACTTGATTATGTTGACAATATATTGGTTTTTTTATAGAATAACACCGCTTGCGCTCGTTGTCGGGAAAATGCCGGTAAACCCCGGGGGTGAGGGCATATGGGCGGCGAGGTCATCGCCGAGAAGTTCGCACTCCTAAAGACGCGCGGCGCGAACGGCGTCGCCGTCACTTACCTGGTCGAGGATACCCTCCTCGGTGAGAGGGCGGTGGTCAAGGTCAGCGAGGGGCTGGATGACCTCTGCCTCGAGTACCTAAAAGCTTTCAATCTGGCCGGCGAAATCGACCTCCCCGGCTTGCTCATGCCATTGGAAGGCGGGCTGCTCGAGGAGGATAGCGGGTATTACATGGCCTTTCCCGAGCTGGGCGAGCCATCCCTCGATGATTGTTTGCGTATGGAGGTTCCCCTTTCCTGCGAGGATATCCTGACAATGGCTCTTGATATCCTGAGGATACTGCGTGCACTGCATGGGGCTGGCCTCGTGCATCTCTTTATTAATCCGCGCAATATCTTCTACCGTCCCAGGGGAAGCGTTACCCTCAAGGACCCCTCGCTGCGGAGCGAGTTCTTCGCGCGCTTCCTGGAGGAGATGAACGCCCCGGATTTCTATTACTTCAGCCCCGCGGTTATGGACGGCGGTGAACCGGGCCCGGAGGCCGACCTCTACGCGTTGGGCAGACTGGTGGGAAGGTTGCTCGAAAAGGCGCGAGACAGGGATTGGTCACCTTGCGGGGCTAGAGCGGCGGAGCTGGAGCGGGAGTGCCTGGGAGCTGCCGCTGGCCCCGGCGCCGTGTCGGCCGGGGCGTTGCTGGAAAGATATGGGATATTTGTGGCGGGCATAGAGGATGGGGCATGCGCGATCGAGGCCAAGGCCGACCCTGAAAAGCGTGGCACGGTAAAGAGAGGTGGCATGGCGGAGAGGGTTGAGGGTAAGGAAAAACTCGAAGGCGCGGTCGCTACCGCCTTGCTACCTGGAGGGCTCCGCTCCATGGCCGGAGGCCGCGCCGTCGCGATGCCGGGAAGCGGCGGGAAGCGCCGGCAGGGCGCGAAGGCCAGGAGGAGCTTTGCGGGGCGCGGGACAAAAGGGTTCGGGGCGGCGGCGCTTCCCCTGCTGGCATTGTTATGTTTCGCCCTGATCACAGGCTCGGCGCTTTCGCTGTTTCTGCGGGGAGGGGAGAAGGCGCCGGCGAGCAGTCCGTCGGGCGGCTCCTTCGCCGGTGATGATATGGAGGCCCCTGCGGCCCTGCTGGGAAGGCACCGGGCTTTGTCGGAGGGTAGGGCCGAGCCAGGTCTGGGGGAGGCGGAAAAAGAGGTTGCGCAGGCGATGAAGGGGGATACGGAAAGCGCCGCGACCGGCGGCGTGGTGGCTGTGGAATGCGGGACCGCTCCCGGTGATGGGGATGGCGGCGCCGCCAGGGAGGCGATCAAGACGCCGGCCAAGCAACCTCTCCCGACCCAAAACCCTTCAGGCGCCGCGCCCGTGGCCTCCTTTACCCTCGGCCCCGCCGAGGGTAGGTCTCCCCTGCAGGTGTGGCTGGACGCCTCCTCCAGCCACGACCCCGATGGCCACATCGTCTCCTATTCGTGGAGCTGCGGGGGCGGTGGGGTGAGCATCTGTCACGTTTTCGAGAGCAACGTCATACCCGCGAGAATACCTGTGACCCTCACGGTGACCGACGACGCCGGCAACAGCGCGTCCGTCACCCACTACGTGATTCTCTATTGATGGATAAATATGGTTGGTTATACGTAAGGAGCGGCTTGGCGACGGGTGACATGGAATGGCGATCAATGCCAAAAGTTTAGCCACCGCTTGAGGCGGCAACAGCTTCGACCGCCGGGGAGAGGCACAGGGGCAAGCGTGCGCAGGCCGACATATGATATCCCAGATGCATTGCGGCGCGGATATAGGCAGCGAGGGCAGAGGAAGGGAAGGCCCGCAAAGGGCGGGATGGCGATCGGGATATGCAGCATGGGCCGGATGGCGTGAAAGGGTGGCGTTAGGCGAGGCCAGGCGCGCGTAGCGGGATGGCTTTGGCAACGCGGGTTCCGCCGGAAGGGATTTGAGGCGGTGAGATAAGCGCGGCATGGCGCCTTGCTCGGATGGCAAGATGCTTCCGCCATGAACGGCCGGCATCCGGTATCAGGTCAAGGATATGAAGACGAAGGGCCCCGTCGAGAAGCCGCGCGGATAAGGGAGACAGCAAAGAGAAGGACGACCCCTTGAAGGAGAAGAAAGGAGCGGAGATGAGGCAGAAGATGAAGGTGGTGATCCTGAGCCCGGGGAAGGTGCTGGCGGCGGGGTTGCTCTCGGCCCTGCTGGCGGCGGGGAGCGTGCTGGGGACCCTGGCCCTGGCGGGGTTGCTGCGTCCCCAGAGAGCGGAGGCCTACGGCGAGGAGGGCGTGGGGGCCAAGACCTGGTTCTTCGCCGAGGGCTACACGGGCCCGGGCTTCGAGGAGTGGATATTGATCTATAATCCCTCTACCGGGATGGGAGGAAGTGGAAATAAAGTTAGGCCTACCATTCATATGTATGGCAACTCTGGACCAATAGGCGTGTATGATGTCCCCACTTTAGAGCCTGGCCAGAGATCTTCCATCAATATAAACGAAGTCGCCAAGAGCCTCTACGGCTACGAGGGGGACGTATCCATCGTCGTTGAAGGCCTGCAACCATTCATATGCGAGCGCGCCCTCTACTTCAACTACAAGGGGCAGATGACCGGCGGCTCCCACTCCCTGGGCTACCAGGAAGGGGCCACGGAGTGAGGGGAAAGAGGGCGGCATGCGCGGAAAGGCACATGAAAGGCGCGACCCCTCCCGCGTGGCGGGCGGGAAAGCCCCAGCAATGGAGGGCATGGCGCCCCGCGGCGGGCGCGGGATAAGAGAGATGGCCGCGAGAGGCCGCGAATCGAAATGTAACGATCATGCCGGCGGCGTCGGGGCATCCACTCACATGAAGAACCGGCTCCGCCCCGCCCTGGCGGGGGCGCTCACCGTCCTTCTCTTCCTGGGGGCGACCCTCTACCTGCTGCCCCTCAAAGCCGCCTCCTTCCCGGGGTCGGATTCCGGGCACGGCACCTGGACCGGCGAGGTGGCGGTGTCCCTCTCGGGGGCGCGCCAGGCCCAGGCGGCGCACTCCAACGGCTATGTGGTGATGGCGGCGGACAACGGCCAGGACGTCTACCTCTACCGCGCCTCCGACGAGCTCACCCTCAACTGGGGGGCGGGCACCTGCATGGACCTGGACAAGTCCCGCCAGGCCTGCGACCCCTACCTCGCCGCTTCAGGCAAGTACGTGGCCCTCTCCTTCAAGGAGGCCATCGACGGGCGCTGGGCGCTGGTCATCCGCTGCTCCTGGGACGGCGGGGCCACCTGGCCCAAGACCTACATAGACCAGGGGGCCTCCTGGAACAACTACGAGGCCCACCTGGCCCTGGCGGGGAACATGGTGCACGCCGCCTACGCCTCCGACTACCCCGGGCGCATGGAGGTCTACTACCTGCGGCTGGACCTCTCCCTCAACCGCCAGGCCCTCTCCTGCGCCAGCGACTCCGGCGACGCCAGGGCGGCCACCACCCCCTGGTTGGCGTGCGCATAGATCGTCCCTCCCCCCGCGGCCAGAAAGGTCTGAGCTTCCCCCGTCTGGATCACCGGCATCGCCGGATGTCCCCACGTCGAGGGGATCGATGAGAGAAACGTACACCAGAGGGGGCGGCCGGTCGCCTGGTCCAGACACAGGACGCGGCTCTCCTGTTCCCCCGGGGGCAAGGTGGAAACGCCCACGAAGACGCGGCCGGACCTCACCAGGACCGGCGAGGTGAAGACAAAATTCTTCCCGATAAAGTCGAAGCCGCTCCCCGAAACGGAGGAGAGCCGGCGGAATTCGTCGAAAAGAGACGGGGAATCCGTGTCCCACAACAGCTTTCCCGTGGGGATGTGCAGGCATTTGACGGAAGCGGGCCCCGCGAAAAGCTCCGGAGAATCCCTCTGAAGGGACTCGGAACTCATGGCCACATACGCGCGTTCTCCGTCCACCGCGACTCCCACATAGGGGGAAACCATGCCCATCCGCGACACCGGTGGAGCTCCGGGCGGCGGAGCCGGACTCCGCGGCCGCGTGGAGAACTTCCAGTAAATCCCGGCCTCCGGGGAGGAGGGACGGGAACGCGCCGGGTCCACCGCCAAGACCATCTGACCGTCCGTCAGGAGGACGTACTCCTTCCCGCGCAGCCGGGCCCAGGCCGGGAAGAAGGGGTGATGATCCGGCAGCGGGGACGGCTGGCCGGGCCACCTCGACCTTGAGACCCGGGTCGGCTCGGCAGCGCGGGAGAACTCGAAGGAACCGAGCCGAACTTCGTTACGGA
Source organism: Candidatus Solincola jinzensis (assembly GCA_015711875.1). The sequence continues at coordinate 5,716 of JACVJG010000159.1, forward strand.
TCTCGGGGGCCCCCACGGGCTCCCCGGGGGCCGGCGACACCGGGACCGGCGGGGCGGCCGGTCCGAGCCGGGACAGAAATTCCCGGAGCCGCTGGGGCCGCCCGGCCACCATCACGGATCCGTCCAGCCCTTCCACCTCCACGAACCGCCTCAGCTCGTCCAGTCCCCCCCAGTCTCCGACGGCCGCACAGGCATGGGCGATCCGGGCCGCGACCACGGCCGGCGAGACCCCGGCGGCGGCCCGGTGAAATCGAAGGAGACGGTTCCAGTGCACCACCGCCTCATCCACAGCCCCTTCTTCGAAACAAAGGGTCCCCAGAAAATCCAGGGCCTCGACCACCGGGCCCGTGAAAAAAAACTCTTCCACCGCCTTCTCCAGAAGCCTCCGGTCCCCTCCCTCCCGGGCACGCGTGATCTCGATCCGGGCCCGCCCCTCGCGCTCCAGCCGGTAGACCTCGAGGGCCTCGGCCGGGAGCCCGGCGAACCGACGGAGGAGATGCTCGCTCAGCCCCGTCCAGGAATCCTTGTCCATCCGGACCAGGCGCCAGCCGTACCGGCGCCGGCCCTCCTCGGCCCATTCGAAAAATTCCTTCCATTCCCTCCGCTCCTCCAGCTGCCGAAGCCGCTCGAGGAACCGGGGCTCGACCTCCTCGAGGTATACGGAATCGTCCTGACGTCCGCCCCCGGCGGAGAACCCTCCCACGGCCAGAAGACCTGCCATGCAGAACGCGAATCGCATCGGACCCATGCCCGGAATCCCTCCCCCTTCTTCAGTTAGACGGGCGACCCCTCCCTCCCGTTGTATGTGGCAAGAGCCCGTCGCGAACCGACCGGCCGCCGTCTCCCGGACCGGACCTCGGGATCGGGAGGGCCCGTGGCGGGACGACCGGCATCCGACGGGGGAACGGGGCGGCCCGGAACCGGGGTGACTGTTAAATCTCCCGTGCTCGAGTCATCCTGAGTTTCTCCGTCGTTGCCGGGGACTAATTCAAGAAAAGGGGACGCAGATCAATAAAGCCCTCCTCCCCGGCAACGGGGCGAAGGGGTAAGGTCTTCCCGCAGGCCTTGCAGTGGCGGCGCTGGGGGTGGACCCGATGGAGTTGGGGATCGCTGACGGAAGGGGATCGCTGGGCGTGGATGTGGGTTCCGG
>JACVJG010000160.1 GCA_015711875.1 Candidatus Solincola jinzensis
TGCGCAGGACGTCGTCGCCGGTCTCGTGTCCGTAGCGGTCGTTGATCTCCTTGAAGCGGTCGATGTCGATAAAGAGTACCCCGAAGGACCATCCGTAACGCTCTTTTTCCGCCAGCCTGAACTTCAGGTTCATCTCCGCGTAGCGGCGGTTGCCAACCTCGGTGAGGGGGTCGAGAAGGGCGATCCTCTGCAGCTCCTCTATGGCCTGCCTGGATAACACCCGTGGTGTGTTGTCGCTGAAGACCTCCACCGCCCCGATGACGCTCCCATCGGGGTCCTTTATGGGCGCCACGCGAATTGCCACTGGAAGGCGGTATCCCTCGCGGTGATGCAGATAGGCCTCTTCCTCACGCGCGAGGCCATCCCGTAAGGTCTTGGCCGCCGGGCACAACGAGGTCTCGCAGAGGTTGTTCCCCATATCGTCCACATGCTCCAGGATGTTCTCGCGGCAGAAGCGGCCGATGACCTCTTCGCTGCGGTAACCGGTGAGCCTCTCCGCTCCCCGGTTCCAGTAGGTTATGCGCCTCTCAACGTCGACGAAATACACTCCATCGTAGAGGTTGTCCAGAAGGGACTTATAGAAACCGTCCTCCATACGCACCTCGCATCGATCCCCCAAGCCCATCGGGTAACATGGCCGGGGCGTCCCGCTTCCACCGTCTCTCTTTTAAGGGCACGCAAAGCGCTAAAGGCGTCCCAAACCTCGCCGTTTTTTGCTTGCCCTGCCATTCGTAGCCAATTCGTTCTAGCGGCCTCGCCTTGCTTTTCTAGCTCAGAGCCTCTCCACATATATGCCCCGGGGGGAAATGGCGTCGCCTCGACGACTCGTGGCGTTTGAAAAATCTACCCGACGACGGCTCGCCTGCCGCTTGCCCGCGTGCCGGCGCTGTTCTGTGGGCTTCGCCTAAGCGGGCGCGCCGGCGAAAAAGCCATGGGCCACCGCTTGACGACGATTTCCCCATCCAATGATATGTTCCTCATGTTCTCATTATAGGATTTTCCCCCGATGCGGGCGGAAAAAAACTTGCGGATAACGGCGTCGCGCCTTGCGGCCTCGCAGCAAATCCACCACTTTCGCATACTTGCCGATGGACGGGTTTTCGGGGGATAGCACGGCGCCGGCAAGGCAAAGACGTTGGCGCCGGGGGGATTCAGCGCTCGGCTTGGAGGGGATCGCGGGACGGATCGGCTCCTCTTTTAGGCGACGCCAGTAAACCGCGCCGAAACCTCAGCCCTCTTTAACGCTGTTTACTGAGATGCACGTCGTTTTCGCATCCCTGTGCAAGGATCTATGGCGAGATGCGGGCTGCCGGAGGCCTGGGGGAGGGACGTATGGTCCACGCTCAAGCGGGGATGATGCCGGGAGAGTAAGGTGCTTTGCGAGGGATTGCCCTGAACTTTCTCCCGCAGGTGTTCCTGCCAGCTTCACACAGAAGGACCGCGGGCAGAGTGCGGTTACAGTTTGGCCAGCTCGCCCGTGGTCACGTGCCCCACGTTGTTAGCGAGGTCGCCCACGCGTTCCAGGTTGCTCAAAGTGTCCAGGAAGATGACCCCGGCGGTGCCGTCGCATTCCCCGCGGTTCAGCCGCTTGAGGTGGTTGCGACGGAACTGAGAGGCTTTTTCGTCCACGATATGCTCCAGGTTCTGGAAGTGGCGCGCCGACTCCGCGTCCTGCCTCTCGAAGGAATCGATGATGCCCTCATACATCTCGAAGGTGATGGCCGAGATATCCTCGAGCTCCGCCGTAGCGGCGTCGGTGAAGTTGAACCCGCCCTCGGCTTTGTTCGCCGCCAGGTACATGATGTTCTCGGCATGGTCTCCGATGCGCTCGATGTCGTTGACGGCGTGCATGTACCCTACCAGTTTCTCGGATTGCTCGTCGGCAAGGGGTTCCTGGGATAGCTTGGAAAGATACTCGGTGACGGAATGAGCGAGTCCGTCCACGATGGATTCCATCTCCAGGAGTTGCTTCTTGCCCGCGCGGTCCATCTTCCTGAGGTATCCGACGGAAGAATGGAGCATCTCCAGCGTAAGGCGGCCCATGCGCACTATCTCCTTGCGGGCCATCTCCAGGGCCAGCGCGGGGCTGTGGAAAATGCGGGGGTCCAGGAACAGAGGGTCGCGCTCGACCACTTTCTCCTCCCCGCGCCTTATCTTTTTCACCAGCCAGATGAACTGGTTGAGAAAAGGGAGCCACAGCAGGCTCATGGTGAGGTTGAAAAAAGTATGGAACCAGGCTATCTGGCGGGCGATGTTGTCGGGCGAGGATCCGAACAACTCGGCGATGCGGATGGTAAGGCCTGGAAGCCAGGGTAGAAAGGGCAGGAAGATGACGGTACCCGATATATTGAACAGGTAATGTGCGAGGGCCACCCGCTTGGCAGGAAGGCTGGCACCCAGGCTGGCGATCCAGGCGGTGATGCAGGTGCCGATGTTGCAGCCTAGGATGATGGGGATGGCGATTCGCAGGGCCTCTCTCGGTTCGGCGTTGCCGGCCGTCAAGACCCCGGCCGCGGCCATGGCGATGACCATTCCGGTAGTGGCGGATGAGCTCTGCACCAGGCTGGTTATGACGATCCCCAGCAGCAGGCCCAGAAACCAGTTGCCGCCATAACGGGTGAGCCAGTTCTCGAAGGTGCCCGATGAGCTCAGGGGGGCCAGCCCCCCCTTCATCAGTTCTATGCCCAGGAAGAGAATGCCGAAGCCGAGTAGGATCTGTCCGGTGTATTTGACCACGCGTCTCTCTCCCATCAGATATACGAGGAAGCCCAGCCCTATGCACGGGAAGGAGAGGGTCTTCACGTTGAAGGCCACGATCTGTCCGGTCACGGTGGTGCCGATATTGGCGCCGAAGATCACCGCCACCGACTGAGTGAAGGTCATGAGCCCCGCGTTGACCAGACCCACCAGCATCACCGTGGTGGCGGAGGAGCTCTGGATGAGGGCCGTGACCCCGGCGCCCACGGCAAGGCCGCGCAGGCGCTTGCGGGTGAGGTTTTCCAGCAGCTTGCGCAAGCGGTCGCCCGCCGCCAGCTGCAGGCCCTCGCTCATGAGGTACATGCCGAAAAGGAAAAGCCCGAGGCCTCCGATGAGGACGATGATCCCAAACCAGATCGAGGTCGCTTCCAGCTTCATACAGGTTTGTTCTCCCGGGCGAAGACGCCCCTCGGCCTCGGCATTCCGTTCCAGTTCCAAGGCGACATTATATATGCGGCGATAGCAGTCGACAAGTGCTGACAGCCGCCGTGGCGGGATGTCCGATAATGGACCCATATCCCTGTCTACCTGCGCTTTTAGCTGTTACCGCCTCGTTGATTTGTTGACGCCATGCATGCCAGATGATAATCTGGTAAAGGTTCGCCAGAGAGGAGGGGTCGCCCCGATGGACTGCCCTCCTATGGTTTCTCCTTTCCGAGGGAAGTGATTCTCACCCTAGGATGCAGGAGCCGGCGCAGCCCGGAAACACAGGAGGAGGTGAGATCCGGTTACCCAGGCCGCTCTCCCCTTGTCGGTCGTCCGTTCGCGTTCAAAGTGAGGTGAAAAATGGCGTATGACTACGAGCTGGTGAAGGTCGAGATAGCAGATGGCGTGGCCACCATGACCCTCAACCGTCCCCCCTTGAACCCCCTCAACGCCGATCTCTTCATGCAGATAGGGCAGTGCGCCCGGGAGCTCTCCGTAGACGACGAGGTCAGGGCGGTGGTGCTCACGGGAGGGGAGAAGAACTTCGCCGCGGGAGCGGATATCAAGGAGATGGTAGAACAGACCCCGGTGATGATCTCCAAGTTCATCGGCATCGCCCAGGCGAGCTTCACGGCGGTGGAGGACATCCCCAAGCCGGTGATCGCGGCCATAAACGGTTTCGCCCTGGGAGGGGGTTGCGAGCTGGCTATCTGCGCCGACTGGCGCTATGCCCATGAAGACGCCAAGATAGGGCAGCCGGAGATCCTGCTGGGGATCATCCCCGGGGCAGGGGGCACCCAGAGGCTGCCGCGCCTGATAGGTCCCGCCAAGGCCAAGGAGATGATCTACAGCGGCCGTTTCTACAGCGCCCAGGAGTGCCTTGAGATGGGCCTGGTACAGAAGGTGGTCAAGGGAGAGGAGTCGGTGATCGAATACGCCCGCAAAGTGGCCTCCAAATACGCCAACGGACCAGCGGTGGCACTGGCCATGGCTAAGAAGGCTATCAACAAGGGCATGGAGTGCTCCATAGAAGAGGGGCTGCTAATAGAGGCGCACGGGATCGCGCTGTGTTTCGGCTCCGAGGACCAGAAGATAGGTATGCGCACTTTCCTCGAGGAAGGCCCCGGCAAGGCCAAGTTCGTGGGAAGGTAGGGCGCATACTCGATGACATAGATGGGCAGTGCCCGATGAAGTGAGGGAAGAGAACCCAACCAGGAGTTCGAAGAGGTAAGGAGGTTCATTAATGGTCGATTTCGAACTCACGGAAGAGCAAAAAGCGGCATGCAAGATGGCCCACGAGTTCGCGCTCAACGAGATGCGTCCCATCGCCCTTGAGTGCGACAAGGAGGGCAAGATACCCGAGGACCTCATCAAGAAGGCCGCCGCGGCCGGGCTCACCGCCATGGCCATTCCCGAGGAATACGGTGGAGGCGGGCTGGACCAGCTCACCGCGGCCATGGTCAGCGAGGAGCTCTTCTGGGGTTGTGCGGGAATCGCCACCACCCTGGGAGCCAACAGCCTGGCTACCACGCCCATGATGATCGCCGCCAACGACGAGCAGCGCAAGAAGTATTTCCCGCGCCTCTGCGACCCCGACGACCCCAAGTTCGCTGCTTTCTGCCTCACCGAGCCCGGGGCGGGGTCCGACGCGGCCGCCATCTCCACCACCATCCAGGAGACGGATGACGGCTACATCCTCAACGGCCAGAAGTGCTTCATCACCAACGGCGGTATAGCGGACTTCTATACCGTCTTCTGCACCTTCGACAAGGAGAAAAAATACGGCGGTATCGGCGCGGTCATCGTGGAGCGCGCTTATGAAGGCGTGTCCATCGGCAAGAAGGAAGACAAGATGGGCATCCGCGCCTCCAACACCACCGAGGTCATCTTCGACAACGTCAAGGTGCCCAAGGAGAACCTGCTCGTGCCCATGGGCCAGGGCTTCTACAACGTCATGACCACCCTGGACCTCACTCGCGCCAGCGTGGCGGCGGCGGGAGTGGGTGTGGCGCGTGCCGCCTTCGAGGAGGCTCTCAAGTACGCGAAGGAGAGAGTGCAGTTCGGGCGCCCCATCATCGCCCAGCAGTCCATCAACTTCATGCTGGCGGAGATGGCCATGAAGATCGAGGCCGGGCGTCGTCTCTACCAGCTCGCGGCCTGGAAGGCCACCAAGGGACTACCCTGCTCCCTGGAGTCCTCTTACGCCAAGGCCTTCGGCGGGGACCTCGCCATGGAGGTCACCACCAACGCGGTGCAGATCCACGGTGGCTACGGCTACATGAAGGAGTACCTGGTGGAGAAGCTCATGCGCGACGCCAAGATCATGCAGATCTACGAGGGCACCGCGCAGATCCAGAGGCTGGTCATCGGCGCCAACCTCATGGGCATAACCGACGCCTATCCCTGGGGCTAAGACGCATAGACGCGATAAAGGGGACGCCCGCGGGCGTCCCCTTTCGCTTTGAAGGCATGCGGGCTTTCGCCGGTGTTATCATTCTCTCATGGGAAAGATAGGCATAACCACCACTGTGCCCATAGAGGTGATATACGCCGCCGGGCACGTGCCGGTGGACCTCAACAACGTCTTCGTCTCCCATCCCCGTTACCGCGAACTGGTGGAGGTGGCGGAGGAAGCGGGCTTCCCACGCTCATACTGCGCCTGGGTGAAGGGCATCTACGGGGCGGTGAAGGATGTAGGGGACCTCGAGGCCGTGGTGGCGGTCACGCAGGGAGACTGCTCCAACACCCACGGCCTCATGGAGACGCTGCAATCGGAGGGGATAGAGGTCATACCTTTCGCCTACCCGTACGAGAGGGACTACGAGCTGCTGCGCCTGCAGGTGGAGGTGTTCATGCGGCGGCTGGGGGCGGAGGCCGGTGCGGTGGAGGAGATGACGCGGAAGCTCGACAGTGTGCGCGCAAAGGCGCACCGCGTGGACGAGCTCACCTGGAGGGAAGGCCTGGTGACGGGCCGGGAGAACCACCTCTTCCTGGTGAGTTGCAGCGACATGGAGGGGGACCCTGTCTTCTTCGGCGAGAAGCTCGAGGCCTTCATCGCCGCAGCGGAAGCGCGTGCCGGCGACATGGGCTTCACGAAGGCGGGGGAGATGGTGCGGCTGGGGTACGTGGGGGTGCCGCCCATGGCGCCATCGCTCTATGATTACCTTGAGGACCTGGGAGCGCGCGTGGTCTTCAACGAGACGCAAAGGCAGTTCAGCCTGCCCTTTCAGGCGAGCGACCTGGTGGAGAAATACCGGCTCTACAGTTACCCTTATTCCATATTCTACCGCTTAGAGGACATCAGGCGGGAGGTGGAAAAAAGAAGGCTGGCCGGGATCGTCCATTACGTACAGAGCTTCTGTTTCCGCCAGGTGGAGGACATCATACTGCGACGCAGCCTAAACATCCCCATCCTGACCCTTGAACTCGACCGCGAGGCCGAGCTGGACGCTCGCGCCCGCGTGCGGTTGGAGAGCTTCGTGGAGATGCTGCGCTGAGCTGGTGGATGGATGCATGGGTTGACTGGCCGGCCCGGCACATTTTTTACTTGACAACCTTACGCGTCTTTGATATAATGGTGGCGGGGAACGGGGTAATCCTCTTTGCCCCCCAACAGCCAAACGAGCCCAACGCCGGCCCGCCACTGAGCCGGCAGTGCAGTGCCCACCAGAGGG
>JACVJG010000161.1 GCA_015711875.1 Candidatus Solincola jinzensis
GCCAGCGCCTTGGCGCGTTCGAGAGCGATCTGTAGCGTCTGATCGGTATTCTGTTCGCCGGGTTCCTCAAAGTAAAAAGTTGTCAGTTGCATAAGGCCTCCATTGACGTTACGGTTCCCACTCCATGTCCAAATCCACCGGAAAGATCGGGCGGCGCCAAAGCTTGTAGGGCAAGCTAGCATAGTTACCCGTGCAGGCCCCGGGGGCATCCAGGTCAATGATGCCCGCCGCGATGGGGGCGAACGACGCGCGATGTGCCTGGTTGGATTTGACCACTATGATCTTTTTCTCTTCCAGGCTGATGCCCGCGCTCTTGAAAAAGTCACGCTCGATGCCAGTCGTGCGCTGGCGATGCCAGGGGTAGTGACGGTGCTAACCGGGGCGGAGGTGAAAGAACTCACCGACCCCTCCTCGGGCACCGCGCACGAGGTGGCGCGCCGCCTCAAGGAGGACGGCGTGGACGTGGTCCTCTTCATCCCCGGCTGACCCATGTGCAACCGGGCCGTGAGCCTGATCGCCAGGGTGGTGGAGTCCTACGGTATAAGCACCGTAGCCCTCTCTCTCAACCGGGAAATATCGGAAAAGATCGGCGCCCCGCGCACCCTCTATCTGCGCTACCCTTACGGCGCCCCCCTGGGGGAGCCAGGCGACGTCAACCAGCAGCGCGCCATCTTAAAACAGATGTTCGGCGCGCTCCGGACGGTGAGGGAACCGGGGACCATCATCGACCTTCCCTACCGCTGGCGCCGCGATTCCTTCGGGGAGGTGCGGTTCTAGGGGAGCCTATCTCACCAACGCTCCTTTCGCGGCTTTCCCTTGTGTTATCTTTATTTGGAGAACGGCGCAGGCAAATGAGGGTGGCTTGAACACCTATCGATTCTCGATAGTCGTCGAAAAGGACGCGGACGGCTGCTTCGCTTTCTCCCCGGAGTTTCAGTGTCGCTATACCCAGGGGGACACTTACGAGGAGGCCTACGCGCTTTCCCGCCGGAGTGGAAGACACGTGATCCACAAGAATCAAGCGGGAAGAAAGCAGGAAGATGGGTCAAGGCTTCCTGCCGCGCGGGAAAGATCCTTCATCCCAAAGCGCGAGTCTCCTCAGGGAGAGATTATATGCAGAGAACATCGGTGCCGGGTGACAACCTGATGGAGAAAAAGATGATATCATGATATACAATAATATATAAGAGCATATTAAGGCGGTTAGGAGGAGCTTCGATGGCGAGAACGGTTATCCAGTTGGAAGACGAGCAATATCGCAGGTTAAAGCAGCTGGCGCGGGAGAGGAACAAATCCATGTCCGCTCTGATCCGGGAGGGCATCGACCTGGTGATCGGCGGGGTTATGAGCGATGAGGATAAAAAGAAACGCGCCCTGGAGGTAGTGGGACGTCATCACTCCGGTATAAGGGACCTGGCAAAGGACCATGACCGCTATCTTGAGGAGGAGGCATGACGCCAAGGTCGGCCACCGAAAAGGCCCGCGGTGCCCTGAATTCAGGAGAGGAGGACCCGACTTGAGGTGCTTTGTGGACACCTCCGCCTTCATTGCCCTCCTCAACGCGGATGATGAGGCCCACGCAAGGGCGGCTTCCAGGTGGAGGAGATTGCTCTCCGATGATGTGGACTTGTTGACAAGCAATTACGTCGCTTTGGAGACCTTTACGCTCTCGCAGCGGCGTATGGGAATCGCCGCCGCGAGGGACTTCCATCATGTTCTGCTACCAGTCGTTTCGATGATATGGGTCGACGAGGAGGTTCACAACACCGCCGCCTCTTTCGTCATCTTGTCCCGGAAAAGGGGGGTCAGCGTCGTCGACTACGTGAGCTTCGAGATCATGCGCCGCTTGGGCATCGATAAAGCCTTCGCTTACGACAGGCATTTCCGTGACCAGGGTTTCGAGCTCCTTGGATGAAGAAGCTCTGCCACCTGGCAACGGGAGAGGCGAATTCAAAGCCTGACGGCATACCTGCCGGACCTTGACCCATGCCCACCTTTTTCGAGATGGGACAGCTGACTCTGCTCACGGCATTCTCTCCACCCGGAAGGAGGTGCGCCAGGGAGGGGCGCCGTGGCGCATGTACACCACCCCGCTGCCGCGCATGCCCAGGCTGCGCGCCTCGCGGTAACCCCCGTGGCAGATATAGGCGCCGCGTCTTCGGCCCGTGCCCCCACCATGAGCTTTCCGGTATAAGCATGTTTACAACGCATACCTTTTCCCCGACCTTACCTTTCCGAGAGAGCTGGGGATCAAACGGGGATATTCTACCCTCTTGAAATATTATTACCATTATCTTAACATTATTGTTAAGTATTATGGAACAATTATTGGCGGAGCGGCTGGCGGGCGATCTCAAGATCGACGTCACCCAGGTGGTAAGGGAATACTGGGAGGTCCTCCTCCTCAAAGGCCTCCTGGAATCGCCCCACGGGAATAACCTGGTGTTCAAGGGCGGGACCGCGCTCAGGCTGGCCTATGGTTCGCCCCGCTTCTCCGAGGATCTGGACTTCGCCCTGCTGGAGGACTCCCTGAAGGGTGGATTGCAGAGCCTGGCGGAAAGCATGGTGGAACCCTATCCCGAGGCTTCGCTGACGGACGTGGCCGAGAAACGGTGGACGTACCTCTGGGAGATCAAGGTAACCGAGGGCTATCTTGCCCATCCCTTCCGCATAAAGATCGAGATATCGCGGAGAACGGTAATGGGATACGATCATCGGTTGAGGCTTATCACCTCGCCCGCCACACCCCTGCAGGTGCTCGGCAAGGTGGCGACGCTAGAGCAGCTATACAAGGATAAGCTTGCATGCGTGAAAGATCGCACCGCGCCCAAGGACTTGTTCGACCTCTGGTTCATCTGCCAGAAGTTGAGGATCCCCTACCAGCCGCCGGAGACCTCGGTATCCAGAAAGGAATTGCGTAGGGACCTCGGGAAATACCTTCCCGCCGATTACCGGCCGGTGATAGAGGAGCTGCTGTGAGGGACATCGAGCTGCTGAGGACGCTGCAGGGTACGGGCAAGCGCTTCTTCACCCTTGCCGACCTCGAGAAAGTGACCGGCCTCGGAAGGGAGAGCCTATACGTATACCTCAACAGGCTTTCCAGGAGAGGGGTCATTGAGAGGGCTGCGAGGGGGGTTTACGTGATTGCGGGATCGGGCGCCGGGCTGGAGAGCATAGCCGGCCAGCTCTACTTCCCGTGCTATCTTTCTTTCGAATCCGCCCTTTCGCGCTTCGGGATACTGAACCTGGTACCTTACGCCATCACTTTCGCGACCACCAGGAAGACGAAGGCCGTCGAGCTGCTCGGGCGCAGGGTGGAATACCGGAAGATCAAGGAGGAGCTCTATTTCGGGTTCGACCTTGAAGACGGGTACTACATCGCCAGGCCGGAGAAGGCCTTACTCGACCTGGCATACCTTGCCTCCCTCGGAAAAGCCTCTCTGCCCCTGGAAGAACTGGATTTAGCCAAGTTGTCCCAGCCGGTTCTTGCGGACTTCGCGCGCAGGTTCCCCGCCAGAGTCATCGAGCGGCTGGAAGACATATTGCAGGGGAACCAGGGCGCTACCTGATGCCGCCTCACGGCAGCCGTTCCACCCGGAAGGAGGTGCGCCAGGGCGGGGCGCCGTGGCGCATGTACACCACCCCGCTGCCGCGAAGGCCCAGGCTGCGCGCCTCGCGGTAGACGTAGATGACGGCCTCGCGGGCGCGGGCCCCCAGCTCCGCCCCGGCGTAGTGCACGTGCATTTCCAGGTTGTGGGAATCCAGGCCCGCCAGGCGACCCACCTTGCGGGCCTCCACCTTGCAGCGTTTGGATTTGAGCATGAGCCAGTCGCCGGCCTCGCGCGCCCTCAGGCGCAGATCCTCGCCCTCCTCCCCCAGGCACTTGCCCGCCGTGCCCGCCTCCATGACGCAGCTCTGGGCGCGGCGCAGGCAGTAGTCCCCCACCTCCTCCGCCCGGATGCGCAGGTGCCTGGCCTTGAGCCCCGCGAAGTTGCCGATGCGCCCGGCGCGGATAAGGATGGGGCATTCCGCGGTGCCCTCCGCCTGCATGCCCACGTAGTCCAGGCCGTCGGGGATCTCCAACTCCCCCCCGCCCAGGCGCGCGTGGGCCTCCATGGCCAGACTGGAAAGATATCCCACCGCCTCACGCTGCCACTGCATGCGCAGGCGCAGGTAATCCTCGGAGGCCTCGCGCATGAGGCGCAACCCCAGCTCCACCACCTCGCGGTCGTCTCGGGCGGGGATGGCCCGGCGCACCCGCGCCTTGCTCAGCTTGTCCCGCGAGCGCAGGTTGAGGAAGAAGTCCTGCAGGGTGAACTCCAGGAAGCGGCGGCGGCGAGCCTCCTCCTCCAGGCGGTTGGCCTCGAGGATCTCCTCAAGCGATTCCGGATCACCCTTAAAAACCGGCTTGGGGAGCTTCATGACGGCGTTCCTCTCGCGGTAGATCGCTCCGCGCGGCGGGACGGGCTTTCAAAAATTGGATATGTGAGTCACGAGTAGCGGCAACCAAGATACCAAAGAAGTCAAGCGATCCCTTGCGTGCCTTAAAAAAGGGGCGGTAGAGCATTTGCGAAGGGGCCGAATGCCCGACGCGTAAGATCGTGGGTTCGGAGGTCTCCGGAGCGCACGGCGATGAGCTGGAGAAGGACCTATGGCATGAGGGAACCCCGTTCCGGGTTTCACCCTCCGGGTTGCGTTCAAGCGTGATCGGGGCGTGAGTACTGAACATCCTAAGCATACAGCTCCTGCGCCTTGCCGGCCACGATGCGCACCAGGTCCTCCCCGCGCGAGACGGGGAAGATATCGTATCCCGCCTGACGCAGGATCTCCGCCTTCTCGCTGTAGGCCTGGTCGATGAGGAACACCGAGCCGGAGTTCTCGGGGTGCATCTGCAGGGCCTCCCCCAGGTGGTAGGAGGCCTCCACCACGTTGGTTATCTCCGCGTCGGAGATGAGGCAGAAGTGCTTGGGCCGGTGGGTCTCCAGCCCCGCCAGGTGGCGGAACTCCTGCACCGGGAACACCGTGCCCCCGCCGTAATAGGTGACCAGGCCCTCCTCAACCCTGCGGATGTCCCACACCGGCTCCACCACCAGGGAGCGCTGCTGGTCGGAATAGACCACCAGGCCCACCTTGGCCCCCAGGTTGCCGGCGCTGCGCGCCATCACGAACCCAGCCAGCACGGCGTTGGCCACCTCCGAGGTGGGGTTGGTCATGGAGCCCGAGGCGTCGAGGATGATGATCACGTCCGGGGGGGTCTTGCGCCGCATGACCACCTCCATCTGCACCTTCTCCCACTGCTTGGTGGTGAGGGTGGGCACGGCTTTCCCGCAGGTGTAGAGGGTATAGGGGAGGTCCAGGCGGTCGAAGGGGTCGGCCATGCCCCAGGCCAGGGGGGCGTGCGGGATCTCCTCGCCGGCCTCGCTCTTCACGGGCCGGAAGCGCACCTCGTAGCGGCGGGAGAGGTCGCGGTAATACCACACCAGGGCCTGGGTCTCGCTACCCGCCCCGATGCCGCCCACCAGCTCCTTGAAGTCCTGCATGCCCATCTCCATGGCCAGGGAGCGCAGGGCCTCCTCGGGGGAGCGGGAACGCATCTCGTCGATGCCGTGGTCCATGAGGCGGCTTTCGTCCATCTCCTGGGGGTCCTCGTAGTATTTGTGGAGATAACCCACGAGGAAGCGCACCTTCTCCTCCCAGGCGGCGGCGGCGAAGGGCCGGTCCAGCAGGCGGGAGGCCAGGCGGCGGGCATCCTCGCGCATCTCCCTGGGCACCTTGCCGATGATGGCGTTCTCGGCGTCCCATAGCTCCTCGAAGCAGCAGAGCAGGAATTTCCACATCTTGCTCTGTTTCCAGCCTTTGGCCCTGTCCAGGGCGTGGTAGAGGGATATCATCTGCTCGCGCATGCCGTTGCGGGCGGCGTAGGTGACGTCAACCATGTCACAGAATAGGCGCTGGATGGAGAGGGCCTCCTGGTAGGTGACGGCGCGCCCGCGGTCCTTGACCTCCTCCAGGGCCAGCTTGGCGGAGGCGGTCAGCCGAAGGGAGGTGCGCATGTCGAAGGGGGCCAGGGCGTAGTGCAGGATCTGATACACCACCACCGCTTCCAGGTTCTGGATGCCTAGCTTCTCCATCACCTCGGGCACGTTGATGTACACGCGGTTCTCGGAGGGCTCCCAGATGCCGAACTCGCCATTGAGTTTCGCGGCGTGGGGATGGCCGGCGGGGTTGAGCACGAACTCCGGCTCCATGATGCGGGGGTAGCCGCAGAAGGCGCGCGCCCGCTCCAGCACTTCCTCTAGGTCCACGCCCTGGATGCGCAAGGCTACCTCACCTCGCGGTTTCCCGCACGATCTCCCTGTATACCTGCCGCAGCATGGTGGCGATGGGGTACTTGGCCGGGGAGTCGTAGCTCTTCAGCGACTCCAGGGCCTCCAGCACCAGATCGGGGTTTACGGGCTGGTTCTTCACCGCCTGCTCGTAGAGCTCCAGCACCCCGTCCAGGGTCTTGATCATGCGCCGGCTTTTGAGATAGTGGTTGCGCGAGGTGGCGAAGAGGTCCTTGACCAGGGCGATGCGGTCGTTCATGAACTCCGGGCGCTCCGCCCAAGCGCGGTCGGTGGGGATGAGCTTGAACCACAGCACGTAGGGCACCACCGCCTCGACCTCATCGATGCCCGCGCGGTCACGCCCCCGGAACCAGGCCAGGGCCTTGGCGTAGCGCTCGATGGTCTTCCCGGCGCGCACGCTCACCTCGTTCTCGGTCTTGTAGCAGATGTTCTCCGTGTTGTGGTAGTGGC
>JACVJG010000162.1 GCA_015711875.1 Candidatus Solincola jinzensis
TGGTTGCCTCTCCAGTAGGCGCTGGGCAGAGCGAGCCCGCCGGCGGGAAGAAGATGAAAGAGACAGGGGAGAGGGAGCCGCGACCGCGCTCGAAACCGGCGAGGGCTCCGAGGGCGGTCGGTTGCTGTAATCCTTTCGTGGGCAGGACTGAGAAGGAAAAGGAGGAGAGACCACCTTCAATCCTGAGTGAGGGCAAGAGATCAGGAGAAAGGGATGATCTCTCACAAACCAGATCTGTCTCAGCTTATCTCAAGGTCAGTGGAAGAGGGCGATGATTGTTACGCGCTGAAGGCCGGGCCGGTAAGAGAGCTGTCCGGGGTGGGCGGTCGCGGTTTCTTGTGCGTGCGCCCTCTTGGGGCTATAATTTTTTTCTGCGAGGGCCTATAGCTCAGTCGGTTAGAGCGCACGCCTGATAAGCGTGAGGTCACTGGTTCAAATCCAGTTAGGCCCACCAGAGCTTGGGGTCCGGGTGCACGAAGCCCCGGGCCTTTTGTCTTGGCGTGGCTGTAGCCGCAGGGTAGTGCGTCGATTCACATCGCGGCTTTCTCGCCTCCTGCACTGGGCGCCGGCAACGCCATCGGGTTTCCCTGCCCCATGTGGGCGGCCCGTTCCCGCCGGACTTACCGCCGCCGGCCTCCGAGCTAAAGGAAAACGCCTGGCGAACAGGTACGACCCCCGCGCCCACGCGCCATGTCACCCCCGCGGTTTATGATGGGGGCGAAGGGTGAGAGCGAACAGGCCTCGAGGCGAAAGAGCCGTAGCCATGGAATATGGACTCCTCGCGCCGTTTAACGGCGGAAACAGCTGCAAGACCCTCGGCCTGGTCCGGCTCCACATTCGTTTGTGTTTGCGGGTGTCGCACAGAGGAAGAGGAAGCCGGCCTAACGCCGCGAGGCTTTGGGGGCATGGAGCCAAAGGCAGCCGCAGGCTCGCCTCGTCGACTAGACCGCCCTGGGTTGCCCCAGAGAAGCGGGTGTGCCGCTGGGGGAACCTTGAGCGGGCGACGGAAAGGCCCACGTCTGGTATTTGGCCGCGGGCGGAGGAAAGCCCGGACAGGGGAAGAAAAATAATGGGAGATGCGGGGGACAGGAGGCGGAATTGTCCAAGCAGCTTATCAAGGACCTGCAGCCGGGCGAAGAGGTGAAGAGCACCTTCATCGTCACGCGCAAGGAGGTGCGCAAGACCAGGACGGGCGCGCCATACCTGGCGATGGAGCTGGTCGACAGGAGTGGGAGGATAGAGGCCAGGATGTGGGACGGCGTGAGCCGCTATAAGGACGCTTTCGCGGAAAAGGATTACGTAGCGGTGAGCGGCCGCGTGGATAAGTACCGCGAGCAATTGCAGGTGGTGGTGAACTCCCTTCGCCGCTGCAGCGAGGAAGAGGTGGACGCGGCGGATTTTCTGCGCGTGGTGGATACCGACCGCGCGGCGCTGGAGGGGGAGCTGCGCATGGCAGCGGAGGAAGTGCGGGACCCCCACTTGCGCTCGCTGTTGCTGGCGTTCCTCGACGACCAAGCCTTCATGCGCAGGTTCACCACCGCGCCTGCTGCCAAGAATTACCATCATCCCTATCTGGGAGGTTTGCTGGAGCATACCGCCAGCACGGTACGCATCTGCCGCATGATCAGCGACCTTTATCCGGACGTGGACCGCGACTTGCTGGTTGCAGCCGCGACCCTGCACGACATCGGAAAGATCGAGGAGCTCGACTACGAGCGCGCCATAGAATATACCGACGCCGGCCGTTTCCTGGGCCACCTGCTGCTCTCCGACGAGATGATCAGGGAGCGCATCGCCGCGCTGCCGGGATTCCCCCCCGACCTAGCCATGCGCCTGCGCCATGCCGTTCTCAGCCATCACGGGGAGCTGGAATGGGGCTCCCCCAAGCGACCCAAAACCCTGGAAGCGGTGGTTTTGCACCACGTCGATAACCTGGACGCCAAGGTGAACAGCTTCCGGGAGGTGGTGTCGAAGGCAGGGGCTTCCGAATCCCCGTGGACGGACATGAAGAACCTCTTCAAACGCCCGCTTTACGCTCCCAGGTCCATGAGCCAGGAAATGGAAATCGACCTGGAGGAGGAGCTCCCTCGCTAGACGCTGGGCCTGCGCATGCGGCGGGCCTTCCTGGAAGCGGGCATACGCCCAAGCCTCGACCTCAGCGCCCGCGCGGCGGCCTCCAGGCCTCCGCGCAGCGCGCGCAGCTCCTCCTCCGCCAGGGCGCGGGAGCCGTAACGGGCGCGCTCGAAAAGCGAAAGCTCGCGGCCTATATCCAGGCCCGGCAACAGCTCGCGCAGCATGGCGGCGTATTCCTCCGCCGTCTGGCTGGGATCCCTTGCGAAGCCAATCTCTTCCATCCGGGCCAGGAACTCGCGCATTATCTCCACATGATCCCCCCCGCCCGGCGGGGAAGGCGCGGTCAAGCGCCTCCTGTGTCGGGCCTTCCAGATGATGGGGAGTGCGGAGGCCGTTAGGGCCAGGAGGAGAAGAGGCAGCCAGGGGGACTCCTTGGCAGAGTACGCGAGGCCCTTCACGACCGCCGAGGCCCCTGTGGCGATGGACGTCAGGGCACGCCTGGCTGCCGACCGCAACGCGGGCGGAAAAAGGGCCGACAGGTTGCGGCCCATCCAGGAGAAAAACTCCCCGAAGGCCCAGAGGGCGCCCGATCCCCGGCCTGGATCGGGCACGGAGAAGCCGGGGGTGGGTTCGCGCGTGACCCACCCGACACCCTCCAGATAGATCTCCACCCATGCATGTGCATCGCTCAGGCTCACTTCGTAAAGGCCCGTGAAAGGGTTGTACTCTCCGGAAGAATATCCCGTTACCACGCGGGCGGGAATGCCGGAAAGGCGGCACAGCACGGCGTATGCGCTAGCGAAATGCTCACAGTAACCCACCCTGGTATCGAAAAGAAAGTCGTCCACCGCGTCCTTGCCCGTCGGCAGCGGCGGTACGTCCAGGGAGTAACTGTAATTTTCTCGCAGGTATTCCTCTATGGCCAGGGCGCGCCGGTAAGGCCCGGCTCCCGACGGCGTGATCTCCCGCGCGAGCTCTACCACGCGGCTGGGAAGGGGCGGCAGCTCGAGGTAAGGGAGCATGCTCCCCGCCGGGGCCTCGAGGCTCGCCGAAGACAGGCGGTCGCCGGGCGAGACGTAATGGGAGATGACGCTGTAGACCAGGCCGCTGTCCAGCTCGAAGGGGCTCTTGAGCCCGGAGGAATCCCTGTAGATGTAGTCTGAGGGAAAGTATACGGACTCGGGGCGGAAGGCCGCGAAGATGACGCTGGGCTGTTCGCGCTCCAGATAGAAGGTCTGGATCACGGTGGCGGAAGCGAGGTGTGCTTCCTTCGGCGGGTAGTCCACTTCGAAGGGCTGCTCGGCAGCGTGAAGGCGCTCCGGCTCCTCCTCCGGCGCCAGCCATGAGTAGCCGTTGTAAGAGGTAAAGGACATGCCTCGCCAGTACGCCGGCTCCGTGGAGCGCACCTTCATGACCGGCGCGTCCACCAGCTTCCCCCGGGCGCGCAGGTCCAGGAAGGGGCTGAAGCCGAAATAGGCCTCGGGGTTTACCGCCAGAGGGCTTTCGGGGGGCTTGAAGGGCAATCCGGGGTAGCCGGGATTTGAGAAACCGTAGGAGCCCGAGGAGGGCAGGGCGCGGCGAAGGGAAAAAGGCAAAGAGCGCAGGTAGCCGGCGTTGACACGGGGCACGAAAGCCCCCACCGCCAGGCCGGCCAGGGAGACCGTTAGAACCAGCGCTACCAACATGGTCAGCATCCCCTTGAGGGTCGGCGGGCGCATGGCGGCCCGTTCGGGTCGGGAGGATAGAAGACGCATGCGGGATGCCTGGATGAAGTACAGCGCGGGCAGGGCTGCGGCGAGCCACAAAAGGACCGTCAGGCCGTAGGAGGCGGAAAGGGCAAAGGAGCCGGCAAGAGCCATGAGTATGAACGAGCTCACCAGCGACAACAACAGGTCCTTGGAGCGTGGCAGGTCGTAACTGTGCAACACCTGGACCCACACGAAAAGCTCGGCCAGGGGGATGCGGGGGTCGTACGGCTGAAGGTAAACCTGACGAAGGAACGACACCAGGGCGGCCAGGGTCAGGGCCATGATCACCAACTTGGCGGGGATGTTCGGCCGGTAGCGGCGCCACCAACTGGCAAGATAACCCAGAGTGAGCAGGGCCATGGACAGGGTCACTACCTGGGCGGAAGCCACTCCCTGTTGGGCCAGCGCAGCCAGGGATATGCATACCGCGGCCCATACCGCTGCCCTGAGGGCCACGGAGTCCTCTACCTCGCGAGGCGCGTTGAGTCTGCGAAAATAATCGAGGGCTCTTCCAGGCATTTCCTCAGATCATCACCTTTCCTGTATATGGCAACGCTGTGCAGGCCGAAGAGGGGACCGCGGGCCAGGTTTTCCAGCGGCATACGCGACCATAAGGGGGCGCGGCGAGCGTGGCCGTCGGGTGAATGCGAGTCAGTGTCCAGGATGACGAGAGACACGCGGCACAAAGGAGGGAGGGCCGCAACCAGGCCCTCCCAGTCGATCTCGGCTGAGGGGGTAACGCAGCAGAAGAAGCATCCCGGCGTGAGCTCGCGGCCCAGGAGACGCGCCTGCGGCGCCAGTCCCAGCTTGCCCTCCGGTTTGAGGGAGGCCAGCCATCTCAGGGCGGCGGGGAAGGCGCTGACCGGGAAGACCTCAAGCTCCGCGTCGCGTGAAGCGGCCATGATCACGGGGTGACCGGCATGGAGGGCGTAGAGCGTGATGCTGGCGGCCAGGCGAGCGCCGGAATCGAGGAGCTCGCTGGCGAGACCGTCCCCGTCCATGGCGCGGTTGTCCACCAGCAGCACCAGGGGCGCCCCCGTTTCGCGCTCGAATTCCCTGACCACGAGCTCCCCCCGCCGCGCCGTGGTCCTCCAGTGCACATGGCGCAGGGGATCGCCGGCGCGATATTCCCGTACCCCGTAGAACTCGGAGCCTGCGCCCTTGCTGGCGACCTCCTGCAAGGTTCTCTGGGGGTGGAGAAAGCTATCGACCAGGGGCAGGCTGCCCAGCTCCACGTAGTGCGGCAACACGGTGAGGGAGGAGGACACCCGGGCTTTTACCGCGTGCCTGGCCAGCCCGATGATCCCCTCGGAATAGAAGTATGCAGGCCAGTCCCGGTATACGCCGCGCCGCAGTCCGCCGCGTTGGTAGGTGATGGAAACCGACTCTCCGCCTCCGATGGCCGGGACAAGGAAAGCCGCCCTCCCTCCTGATTCGCTCAGGGGATCGCCGCGCGGGGGGGAGGGGTCGCGGAGGTATTCCGCAAGGGTCTTGCGCGGGGCGCGCAGCCTCGGCTTGCGCCTGCTGCCCGCGGCGCCAGGGTCTTCGTCGATGACCTCCAGGAGATGGCGGGGAAGCCGGCCGCGGTTGCGCACCTCCAAGGTGACGCGCAGCAGGCCGTTTTCTCCCACCTCCGGGGGGTGGCTTCGCGACAAGACGAGGTTTCTCACCTGCAAGGCGGAAATGATCCAGGAGACCAGGAGAGCGGCGAGCAACAATCCCGCCAACCAGTACATCCAACCCGACTGGGAGTTTACGCCGATGAGCACCATGGCCAGGGAGAGGGCGACCACCAACAAGGAGCGGGAAAAGAGCACCACGACCTCCTAGACCACGGGGACCGGGATACGCCCCAGGAGACGAAGGATCGCCTCGCGCGCTTCCTCAGGGCCGAAGGAGCGCGAGGCGGGGATAACGCGATGGGAGAGCACCGGCACCGCCAGTGCCTTTACGTCGTCGGGGACGACGAATTCCCTGCCGCGCAGGAAGGCAAGTGCCTGAGCCGCCCTGACCAGGAAGACGGAGCCGCGCGGGCTCGCCCCGAGCATCAGGCCGTCTTCCTGGCGTGTGGCGCGCACCAGGCTGACGGCGTAGGACAACACGTCCGGATCCACCCGCACGGAGCGCACGGCGCGCTGCAGGGCCGCGAGCTCGTCAGCCCGCAACACCGGTCGCAGGGCGGACACCGGGTGCTCCTCGAGCTGCCCTGCCACCACCAGGCGCTCCGTTTCCTCCGAGGGATAATCAAGGGTAAGGCTCATGCAGAAGCGGTCGAGCTGGCCCTCGGGGAGGGGATAGGTGCCGTGGTATTCCACCGGGTTCTGGGTAGCGATGACGAAAAACGGGCGGGGCAGGGGGTAGGTAACCCCGTCCACCGTTACCTGACCCTCATCCATGGCCTCTAGAAGGCTGGATTGAGCGCGCGGGGTGGCGCGGTTTATCTCGTCCGCCAGCACCACGTTGGCGAAAACGGGACCTGGCCTGAACTCGAACTCCGAGGTCTTCTGGTTGAACACCGCCGTCCCCGTGATATCGGATGGAAGGAGGTCGGGGGTGAACTGGATGCGCCGATATGTGCCCGAAACGGAAAGGGCCAGAGAGCGGGCGAGCATGGTCTTGCCCACCCCGGGAACGTCCTCTATGAGCAGGTGGCCCCCGCTCAACATGGCGACCACCGCGAGATCCACCTGCGTGTCCTTTCCCAGTATCACGCGCCGGACGTTTTCCGCCAGGGCGGCGGCGCGGGTGCTTAGGTCAATGCCCTCTCCATTAACGTGCACTATACCTCCCAATAGAGCCGATGACAGGCTACAGATCTATATATCGAGCATATGGCCCCGCTCGTTAACAGGCAACGACGCCCGTCATGCCGCGAGGGAGGCTGGGCCGCTTCTAAATGCGGTAAAATGCAGGGTGCCGGCAATGGCGATCGAAAGGGCGGGAAGATTGGAAGAAGGTTTTCTAAAGCGC
>JACVJG010000163.1 GCA_015711875.1 Candidatus Solincola jinzensis
GGTTCTTGGAGAAGAAGCGCTGGTATCCCTTGTTGTCCCAGCCGTTTACGAGGATGAAGAAGAACCCCAGGTAAGAGAGGAAGGTGTGCATGGCGGCCTGGTAATACCGTCCCTTCATCAACGCGCGCCAGGTGAGGTAGAAGCCGAGGATGCCCTGGGTCACGTTGGTGGTGGTGAAGACCCCCACCAGCCACTGCGGTATGGTCTCGTACCTCCCCACCTGCATGGTCTCCCAGCTCGGGTTGGACCACAGGAGCACCGAGCCCGAGGGCACGAAGAGGAGGGAGAGGAAGAGCAGGTTCTTCAGGAAGTACTCGTTGTTAAAAGCGTCGCCGTTGGCCTCGAACCAGTCCTTGACCGCTTTTTGCAGGCCTTTGAGGTCCTGGAGGCTCATCTTCCCGGGCTTGAAACCGCTCTCCTTGAGTTGTCTTACCAGTTCCTGGAATGCGCGGCCGTTGCTCTCGCTCAGCCCGGCGGGAATCGCCTCCAAATCGCTCCCCGGCTCCTCGGGGGCCGGCAACCCGCTTGGGGCTTTCCAGCCCAATCTCAGTTTACGGGCATCGTTTTGCGCCTTCAGCTTGCGTAACTGCCGGAAGGCAGCCAGCGCGAAGCTGGATCCGATGCCGTAGGACCAGAACACATCCACCTGGACCATGCGCTCTCACCTCCTGCAGACTTTAAAGAAACGCGGGCTATCATCATGCGGCGTGTCCTTGCCGCTTAATCAAAGCCCCGGCTACTCGCCGTTTCCCGGTCAGCCGTGGCGCCCATCACCGCGCGGCCCTCCCAGACGAATGTTTTCGCCCCCTTCAGCCCAGTCACAAGACCCGAGGAGAGCATGGGTTTTTCTTGAAGCCTCAATGCGTCCCCTCAATCCCTACGCGATCCCAACGGCCGTCCCCCGCCCATAGCCTTTGAAACCGGCAGTGCCGGCATGCAGTGACGCTTATCGCTTTCTCAAACCGTCCAGCATCAGGGATATGATGGCCTCTTTCCATACCTCAAGGGCACGGTCTGGTTGCTCGGAAAGAACCACCCTCCTGCAGGCCTCGAAAAGCATGGCGTACACGGCGTGGGCAGTCTCCTTCACATGCATGTCCTGGCGCAGGTAGCCTTTTTCTATGCCGTTCCTGAGGTATAGCTCAACATAGCTGCCGAAGGTATCGAAAACGTTTTTTATCCTTTTCTGCAGCTCGGCGTCATTTATGCCGAAGGCCTCGTAGAAGAGGATGCGGGAATACTCGGGGTTGGCCTTGAAAAGCCGGAATAGGCGGTTTCCTATCTCCTCCAACTGCTCCCGGTATTCCTCAAGGCTGCTGGGCTGCCCCGGGTCGATATCCGACACAAGCTCCGCGGCCACCGAGACTATCTCATCCACCACATGGTTGAAGATATCAAGCTTGTTGCGAAAATAGCGGTAGAAGGTCCCATGCCCCATCTTGAGTTCCGCCGCTATGTCCTCGATCTTGGCGCCGTGGTAGCCCTTCTCGGAAAAGACCTTGACGGCCGCCCCGAGGATCTCGCTGCGCCGCTTTTCCGCGAGTGTTTGCTCCATTCCTGCCCCTGATCACCCTTTGATCATTGTCTCCTGAAAAGCTGAATGACACGTCATTCCGCTTTATTAAACCCTATGGTAACCTCTTATTCCCGACAAGTCAACCCAGCATTCACCAGCCCGGCCTCCAGCGCATAGAAACCGTCGCTATCTTCCACTGACCTTGAGAGGAGCTTGGACAGATCGGGATGTGAGAGATCACTCTTTTCTCCCGGTCCCCTGTTTTCACTCAGGAACACTCGAGCGGTCTCTCCTCTTTTTCTTTCTAAGACCTGCCTACGAAAGAATTACGGCAAATAATGATAGGCACCGCGATCACCGCTACCGCGATCAGGAGCGCCAAGATCGCCCCGCCTACGAAAGAATTACAGCAATTACTGATAGGCCTTCCCTTTTCCCTCCAAGACCTGCCCGCGAAAGGATCGCAGCAACAACCGGAAAGTCAGCCTGCGTAGAGTTTTCCAGGCCGGGCAAGAAGAGAGCCACCGCCGGCATGGCGGCATTTGATGCCGCCTCAAAGTGGCTAACGACAAGAGGCGGCTTTCGTGCGTGTCCCGCCCGAGATGTCGCTATAAAAGCCGCCTTCGTGGAGACAGCGGTAAGGATGTGTACCGGGTTGGGGTAGCGGGGCCGGGTACGCCAGTGATAACCGCCGCCTCCAAAACAACCATTGGTAATGTGCAAAGCAATCGACCGGGGGATGGCATTATCTCTATCCGCTCCCACAATCTGCCTTGAATCGCCATATGCGGCACTGAATCGTTTCATCGGCGGTTTGCCGACGATGTCCGGCGAGCGGCTTGCTTTTGCATTTCGCCTGATGGCAAGACGCCGGGGCGCCCCCGGCCCAGACGACCGGGAACACGAATAGCGATCCGGCGGGTTGACCGGAAGGCCCCCGACTCTGAGCCGTTCCCGCCTCCCGGCACGGAGGCGTCGGGCGGCTTCGCCGGTCGAGCTTTTCAGCCGCGATCTAGGGCGTCGGGCGGGCACGGCGCGACGTGAAGGAAAGCGGGGCGGCTCATAGGTCCGGTCGTGCCTGCAGAGAAGCCGTGTTTTCCGCGCCCGCCCTGCGGCCGCCGTCTTTGCCGCCGATCAGGAGGGCCCGGCACAAGGTCAAGGAGGAGGGGTGAGGTTGAGGACAAGGATGAAACGCATAGGGGTGCTCACGGGAGGAGGCGACTGCCCGGGGCTCAACGCCGTCATACGCGCCGTCACCAAGGCCGCCATCCACCGCTATGGCCTTGAGGTGGTGGGGATAAGGGACGGCTTCGGGGGCCTTATCAACGGCAACGCATGCCGCCTGGACGAGGGCGGGGTTTCCGGCATCCTCCACCGGGGAGGGACCATCCTGGGTACCACCAACCGCGACAACCCCTTTCACTACCTGCTGAGGGAAAACGGCGAGGAGCGTTACGTGGACCTCTCTTACGTGGTGCTCGAGAACATCGATATGCTGGGCCTCGACGCCCTGGTGGTCATAGGCGGCGACGGGAGCATGCGCATCGCTCTGGAGCTGTACAACCGCGGCGCCCCCGTAGTGGGCATACCCAAGACCATCGACAACGACCTCATGGCCACGGATATCACCTTCGGATTCGATACCGCTCTGCACACCGCCACCGAGGCCATCGACAAGCTACACACCACGGCGGAATCCCACCACCGCGCCATGATCGTGGAGGTGATGGGGAGAAACTCCGGCTGGATAGCGCTGGAAGCCGGCATCGCGGGCGGGGGGGATGTCATCCTCATCCCCGAGATACCCTTCACCATCGACGGCGTGTGCGCCAAGCTCCTGCAGCGGCACGACGCGGGCAAGAGCTTCAGTATCATCGTGGTCGCGGAGGGAGCGCCTCATCCGCAATTGGGCGTGATCGAGAAAAGCTACGGCAACGGCAGGAAGGTCCTGGGTGGGATCGGCGACCTGGTGGGAGCGGAGATCGAGAGCTTCACCGGCATCGAGACGAGGGTCACGGTGCTGGGGCACTTGCAGAGAGGAGGAGCGCCATCTCCCTTCGACCGCATCCTGGCGACCCGCTTCGGGGTAAAAGCGGTGGAGATGGCGGTGAACGGCGAGTTCGGCAAGATGGCCTGCCTGCGTACCCCGGACATCAAAGCGGTGCCCCTGGAGGAGGCGGTGGCCGAGCAGCGCAAGGTCCCTCCGGACGGCGAGCTGGTGCAGTACGCTCGCTCGGTCGGCACCTCCTTCGGCGACTGAGCCGCCCCCTGTTAGCGTGCAGGGCCCTGCGGGAGCTTTGATCCGGCTCGAAGGCTTCCCGGACCGGCGCCTCGTCCTTGACGGCAAGGAAGGCCCCGGAAACCGAAGGTTCGCCTCCGCGCCGCTCTCGATCCGGAAAGGAAATCATCTCTTCGTGCTGAGCTGAAGCCCGAGATGCAATCCCGAGATGCAATCGTTCACGAACTGCATGTGAGCCGACCATGCGGGGTTGGGACACCAATACCGCGTGGAGAACCGGCCGAGCGCGCTCGAAAAGGCGAAGCGGGCTTTAGAGATGGCGGAGGAAGAACTCCGCCTGCATGCGCGATACCCTGTCGAACCACTCTCCCGCGTAAACGTCGAAATGCCCCACCGGCAGGTGGACCAGGGTGACCTCCCGCATGCGCGACGCCGCTTTCTCCACCGCCCGCGGTTTGATGAGGCTGTCTTTTTCTCCCATCACCACCAGGGCGGGGCACTTCACCCTGCGCGCCCTCCTGATGGGGCGGTACAGCAGCAGCTCCAGCACCGCGCGGGCCGGGCACTCGTTCCTCCACTCCGTGCCCTCGGGCACGATGGCCATATATCCGGGCTCCGACTCCGGGGTGTTCATGATGCCGAAGGTCTTGGGGTCGGACACGATAGGCACGCGGTAGGGTTCGCGGAAGGTAAGCGCCCTCGCCAGGTCCTTCAGCCCCGCCACCGTTGCCTGCAGGGCGTGCTTCAGGCCCGTGTAGGCCGCCGAGGATATCCCGTCAACGAAGGGCACCTGCGCCGAAATCGCCGCCACCCCTTGGTCACGGGAGGCGGTCACTATGACGTGCCCCCCGCTGTAGGAAGACCCCCACAGCCCAAGACGGGATGCGTCCACCTCCTTGAGCGACCTCACGTAGGAAAGCGCCGCCTTCCAGTCCCTGAGGTGACGCCAGGGGTTGACCAGGTTGCGAGGCTTGCCCTCGCTGGCTCCGAAGTTGCGGTAGTCGAAGAGGAAGACGGCGAGCCCCTGGCGCGCGAAAACCTCCGCATATGCCGGAAGCCCGAAATCGCGCTGGGCGCCGAAGCCGTGGGCCATGACCACCACCGGCGGCCTTGCGACCCCCTCCGGGCGGTATAGCCAGCCAGCGCACTTTTTCCCACGGCTGCGGAACCGGTGGTCCTCGCGGGTGAATCCTTCCCCTTTCAATTCAGCGCCTGCCATCTTTCTACCCCCTAACCGTCGAAGCCAACGCCGGGTCGCCATCTATTATAGCTTGCAATGCAGTATCTCACCCATGGTAACGTTTGATCGTCTTCCGCCAAAATTCAAAACCGGGACGCTATAAGTCATCGTCGCTTGCCTGTGTTTTATCGGCCGTGTTTCCGATGCTGTCCGCCACCATGGCCAGAGGAGCCCCGCCCCCGCCGGTAGTGGTAGAATAATCACGGGTTCCGCCTGCGCGGGGTCTCCTGCACTAAGGCGCGCTTTCAACGGGAGGGACCATGAAGCTGCTTTCGGACCGCTACCTGCGCGAGCTCATGGAGGCATACGTGGGAGAGCCGGATGGCCTCCCTCCCGTGGATTTCGAAGGGCAGTCGGCGTTCATCCGGGAGTACTTCGAGGCGGGGGCCCCCGAGCTGAAAGGGCTTTTCGGAGCCTGTGCCCTGGCGCTTCGCGTCCTTGCCCCGCTCCTGAAAGGCAAGCCCTTCTCGCGCCTTTCGCCTTCTGAAAAAGAGGGGCTTCTGAACCGCATGCTGTCGTCGCGCAACCCGGCGCTGCGCGGGGTGGCGGTCTTGCTCGGCCTCCCGCTGCTCATGTCATACTACCGGCGGCCAGAGGTGGCGGTGCCTCTGGGTTTCGACGCCAGGGCGCTCAAGGAGGAGTCCAACCTGAGGGTGGTCTCCAGGGAACGCGGCCTCCCACCTAAGGAGGAAACATGATATCAGAAGACGGAACCGGGAACGGGAGAGAGGGTCTCCTCTGTCACATGGTTCCGGTGGCTACTATTCCTCCCCCCATGACCTGCCCCAACCCACTGATGGAGCGGAAGAACGCGGCGGCCTTCGAGTCCGCCGCCCTTTACCTCCACCCTGGAGAAGTTATCCCGTTGGCCTGTGAGCCTGAGCTGGCAAGGCGAGAGGTGACCGCATGATCCTCGGGCCCATGGACGTGAAGGGAGACGTGGCCCGCAGCGTGGACGTGGCGGTGATCGGCTCCGGCGCGGGAGGCGGCCCCATCGCCAAAGAGCTGGCGGGCGAGGGCTACAGCGTGGTGGTGCTGGAGGAGGGCGGGTATTTCACCCGCGAGGACTTCAACCTCGATCCCGCCGATTCCTACATGAAGATGTATCGTGACGCCGGTCAGACCATCACCCTCGGCCTGCCCTTCATCCTCCTCCCCATGGGAAAGACGGTGGGCGGCACCACCACCGTCAACTCCGGCACCGCCCTGCGCATGCACCGACCGGTGCTCAAGAAATGGCACCTAACCCACGGACTCACCGACATCAGCGAGGAGGAGCTGAACCTCATCTACGGCCACCTGGAGGAGTACCTTTTCGTGAAGCGCGCCGATCCCGAGGTGGCGGGTAAGGTGGCCACCACCTTCCTCTCGGGGGCGGAGAAGCTCGGATTGTCGTGCGGGTGGCTGCCCCGCAACGCCAAGGAATGCGAGGGCTTCGGAGCCTGCGCCTTCGGCTGCCCATCGGGCTCGAAGCAGAGCGTGGATGTCTCCTTCATCCCCGACGCCGTGAAGGCGGGGGCGGATATCTACACGCGCTGCCGCGCCGAGGAGCTTAAGGTGGAGGGCGGGCGGGTAACCGGAGTACGCGGCCGCTTCCTCGATCCCGCCACCGGACGCCCGAACGGCAAGCGCATCGACCTCGAGGCGCGGGTTACGGTGCTGGCGGCCGGCGCGGTTTTCTCCCCCTACTTCCTGCTGCGGCAGGGCCTGGCCAACTCCAGCGGCCAGGTGGGGAGGAACCTGCAGATCCACCCCGCCACCCAGACCATAGCCCTCTTCGAAGAGCCTCTGGG
>JACVJG010000164.1 GCA_015711875.1 Candidatus Solincola jinzensis
CGGATCCCCGCGAGGCGTTGGGGAGCCCTTGCGGCGAGGCGGGCTCGTCCGTCCCGCCCCTCGTGTCCTCCTCGCGCCCCCTTCACGGTTGCCCCACGGCGTTCCTCTCGCTCCCGGGCGGCAAGCGGCATAGCGCATCACAAATGCCGCCGCGCTCTCCGGCTGAAAGTTACGCCGGATGGATGTTTAACCCGGCAATTTTGCCGCCGGCAAAAGGGAAACCCATGAGGCCTGTACGATGGAGGAAAGCCCTCAGACGAAGAAAGCCTGTCTGGCGCCAGGAACATGCGCCTCGCGCCTTCGCGGGAGGTGGAAGGCATCGAGTAAGATGGCGGCGCGCGAACCCGCTCCGCAAGGTGGCGCGCAAGCTCTCGGTGGAGCACGCGGCGTTCGAGCTTTGGCCACGCGTGCGGGCCGCGGGCCTCGCCCGGTAACGACATACGGCCTTCGCCCGCAGGGACGCGCTCGGGGTCTCAGGCGATGTTAAGAGGATGAGGTCCTGGCTGCGCGAGCCGCGTTACCCGTCTCGCCCTGAACGCAAGTGCCCCGCCTGCTCCTGGCCCGCGTGGCCGGCGGCCGGGCCGCGGAAAAAACTACCCAGTCGGCTTGAGCAGGATCTTATGCTCAAGAAGGTTGAGGGAGGCTACCTCAGCCTCGAGGGTGCTTTCCTCCCCGATGATGTTGGAGAGGATGACCTTGCTGCCCTCCTCCCGGATGCTGATCACGTCCTCCATGATCAGCCGCTCCTCCTCGCCCTCGATGAGATAGGCGTGGGATTCGCACATCTCAGCCACCTCCGGCTTCCTTGAAACTTATGCTGCGCACCAGGTGGTTCCAGTTGCAGCCGATGCATACCTCCACCACGTAACAGGTGAAATCGCGGTACCTTTTGCGCAGACCGTCGAACACCACCTGGGTGGGATAGACGCGGCCGTTGTCTCCGTCCAGCTCGTTGCCGTACACGAAGTTGAGGAGCCGCAGGTTTTCCTTGCGGCAGACAGGGCAGAGGCAGGAGGTGCTCTCCCCCACGTTGGTGGCGATGCGGCGGATCTCGGGGTGGGCGTCGCAGACATCGTACACCGAAAGACGCCCACAGCGAAAATCGCGCAGCACGGAACGCTTGCGCAGGGTATAATCCACCGTCGTAGCCACGCTTCTCAACAAAACACCTCTTTTTCCGCCGCGTCCATGCCCTTACTCAAGGGCGGTTGCCAGCGCCATATGCCGGCCCTCAAACCAACGCCTCTATTTCCATCGCGTTCATTATACCCCACTTCACGGGATGTTCGGTTCATGTCTGCTGGTCTTTGCTCTCCAGGCCGCGCAGGTGAGCGACGTCGTTCATGCGGCGCAGCACCCATCCCCTCTCCCCGTGGGAGATGATGTTTATCGCCCCGTTGGACTGCTCCACCCGCCAGATGCCCCGCGTGGGCAGGTCGAGGACGATGCATATGACCAGGCGGTTGATGAGCTTGTGGCCCACCAGCAGCACTGTTCCCTCGTGGCGCGAGGACATCCATTCCAGGCCTTTCCGCAACCGCTCCCTCACCTCGCGCACCGGCTCTCCGCCTGGAAACGCGGCTTCTTCAGGGTTGTTCGCCCAGACCGCGAACTCCTGCGGCCACGTCTTCCTGATCTCCGCGATGTTCTTGCCGCTCCACTCGCCGTAGTCCACGTCGATGAAGTATTCGAGGGGCTTTACCTCGCCGCCATGCGGGGCGGCGATGGCGCCGGCGGTCTGCATGGACCTCTGGAGGGGGCTGGAGTAGAAGGCCTCGAAATCCACTCCCTCCAGGTAGCGCGCGGCGGCCTCCGCCTGTTCGCGCCCTCTTTCGTTCAATGGCAGATCCACGCGTCCGCGGAACACGTCCGCGCGGTTGTATTCCGTCTCCCCATGTCTTACGAGCACAAGCTCCAACCTGACTCCTTTCCTCATTCCGTTCCCCCGCTCCGGGATGGTCCGCTTGCCCTGCAATCTTCCGCTCCCACCGCGCGGCTCCGTCTTAAACCCCTGTCGCGGCGGGCATGGTTAGCCTCCTCCTGCCCTCTTCTCATCCGCCATGGCCGTGCGGCTTGTCCATCACGCAGCGGATCGGGGCAACGCTTCCCCCAAGCGCTTCCCTGTCGTTCGTGCAAGGCCTCGCCTTATTTTACATGCCCGGGCTTCGGGGCGAAAAAGCACCGCTCTGGCTGTGGGACGGGACTTGCATGGTGAAGAGGAGACCGGCGCGCTTCCTGTGGCGTCCGGCTCAGCCGGTGGCCCTGGCGGCGTCCAGAGCTTCCATGTAGCCGAAGGTCGTGTAGTAGATGGCGCGGTCGAAATAGAGGACCACCTGGTTGTTGAGCTCAAGGGCCTGGTAGAGCTCGAGGTTGGTCTGGGTGAGGCCTTCCGAGAGGACCTCCAGCCACAGATACCTTTTGAGCAGGATGAGGGCCATGATCACTTCCTCGAGCCTGAATCCTTCCTGGTAGCGGCGCTGCCCCAGGTTCATATAGAAATGCCGTATCTCCTCCTGCTTGGTCTCCGGGCTCAACCAATACCCCAGTCGCTCGTAAACCGCCATGGCCCGCTCGAAAAGAAGCTCCTCGGGGAAATGGTGGTAGGTGGGGGTGTATTTGGACTGCCGGACCTCTTTCAACCAGAGCTTGGCGACTTTGTCCGCCCTGGTTTCGATCATTTTCACGAATCTTCTGGTCAGCACGGCAACCTCCGCAGGTGCGATATTCGGTTCGGGCTCCATATAGGGCGAAAGACAGGGATATTATAACCGTTTCAAGACCCTTTTCAAATCGCCACCGCCCTCAAGGGATGGCGCACTCGCCGGCGTCTCCGCGCAGCTTATCAAGTCCATGGGGGAGGGCGGGGAGGATGATCTCCAGGTTTTCCCGCGCCCCGCGGGGGCTTCCCGGAAGGTTGACGATGAGGGTGCGCGAGCGCATGCCGCTCACCGCGCGCGATAGCATGGCGTGGGGTGTCTTGGTGAGGGAGGCCGCGCGCATGGCTTCCGCGAACCCCGGGGCCTCGCGGTCGATGACCCGGCGGGTGGCTTCCGGGGTGACGTCACGCGGGCTCAGGCCGGTGCCGCCGGTGGTAAGCACCAGATCCACCCTCAGCTCATCGCAGTAATGCAGCAGCCGGCCGGCGATGGCGTCCTCCTCGTCGGGCACCACCTCCCTTGCCTCCACCCTCCAACCCTGGGCGAGGACCGCCTCCTCCAGGGCCGCTCCCGAGAGGTCTTCCCTCTCCCCGCGGGAGCCCTTATCGCTCACGGTCAGGATGGCCACCCTGTAGGCTGTCGCCTTCTCCGTACCCGCCTCTCTTTCAGGGGATTCTGACGGCAACGTTCATCTCACCACCCTCACCTTGTCTCCGGGCGCCACTGCCCCTCCCTCGATCACGCGAGCGAAGATCCCCTCGCGGGGCATTATGCAGTCGCCCGCCGCGTAATAGATGGCGCAGCGGTCAACGCACTCCTTCCCCACCTGCGAGACCTCGAGGATCACCTCGTCCCCGACCTGCAGGCGGTCGCCTATGCCCAGTGAAAGGAGATCGATGCCCCGGGTGAGGAGATTCTCTCCGAAAGCCCCGGGCTTGAGGTCCGTGAGCCCCTTTTCCCGCATCTTGTCCACGCTCTCGTCCGCGAGCAGGCTGACCTGGCGGTGGCCGAAACCGAAATGAGCGTCGCCCTCTATGCCCTTTCCCGGGACCAGAACCGCTCTCTCCACCGCCACCTTCTGCACGTGTTTCTCGGCGCTTATGCAGACCGCTTCGATCCTTCCTTCTCCCATTCAGGCAAACCTCCCGAACAACCGGCCCCTCTCCGAGCATCTTATCCCGCCGCACATCCGGTGCGGCCTCTGCCGTTTTACGATGCCGTGGAAGTGGTGTTTATCCGGGGCTTCGCACGGCCTTTCCCGTGGCCCCTCGGTTATCAAGCATTGCATCCGATTGTGAAGCACGTGGCCCTGCCCTCGCCTCGCTATAACCCTTCAGCGCGCTTATGACCCTGCCATGAAGGTCAACGGCGCTTTCGGGCCGCCCGTCGAAAGCGACCACGCTCTCCTTCAGGCCTCCCGCTCTATCCGTTTCGCCCCTGGCCCGGTAGCCCTAGGCGTCCTCCCGCTTATAGGTGCCCGACTTGCCCCCGCTCTTATAGAGCAGTTTCACGTCCGTGATGGTCATGCCGCGGTCCACCGCCTTGCACATATCGTAGATGGTAAGCGCCGCCACCGCCGCTGCGGTGAGGGCCTCCATCTCGATCCCCGTACGGTCGCGGGTCCTGGCGGTCGCTACGGCGGTGATGGCGGACGCCTCCCTGTCTACTCTGAACTCCAGGTCCACTCCGGTGATGGCGATGGGGTGGCACATGGGGATGATCTCGCTCGTCTTCTTGGCGGCCATTATCCCCGCCACCTGGGCTACCGACAATACGTCCCCCTTCTCGACTCCTCCCCCCAGGATGAGGTCAAGGGTGGAATCCCGCATGGCCACCGTGGCCTGGGCCACCGCCTCCCTGGCGGTGACCTCCTTGGCCGAGACGTCCACCATCCTGGCTCG
This sequence comes from Candidatus Solincola jinzensis, assembly GCA_015711875.1. Next base: position 4,559 of record JACVJG010000164.1, read on the forward strand.
CCCCGACTCGTCCAGGTGTGACAGCCTCCCCTTTTCGCTCTCGCCCACCCCTCAGCCTCCGATCTGGGACATGGTCCTGCCCGGCGCCCCGTTGGCCAGGCCCCCGTGGTCGCGGGGCTTGGCGGCGAGCGAGGCCCTTATGGCGGACAAGACATCGTCATCGCTCCCCCCGTCTCGCAAAATCCGCATCAGGTCTATCTCCGATGGGGAGAACAGGCAGGGCCTCAGCTTGCCGTCGGCGGTGAGTCGCAGGCGGTTGCAGTCGGGACAGAAGTGCGAGCTCACGGGGGATATGAAGCCTATGGTGCCGCGGGCCCCCGCCAGCTTGAAATAACGCGCCGGGCCCGCCCCCTGCGGTGGTTCGCACCTTCTGAGTTCCCCGAATCTCTCCAGGGCTTTCATGATCTCCTGGGCCGGGACGTAGTAGCTGCCGTCAACGGTCCCGCAGGGGCTCATGTACTCGATGAACCTCACGTGCACCGGCAAGCGCCTGGTCAGGGAAACGAAATCCTCCAGCTCCTCGGGAAGGTGGGGCAGCACCACCGCGTTTATCTTGACCGGGTCCATCCCCGCCTGCAGGGCGGCCTCGACTCCCTCCATGGCGTCACCCAGCCTGCCGTTTCGCGTCAGGCGGCGGTAGGTATCATCGCGCAGCGAGTCGATGCTGATGTTCACCCTGCGCAGGCCCGCCGCGGCCAGCCTCTCCGCCTGGTCCGAGAGCAGCGTTCCGTTGGTGGTGAGGGAGATGTCGAGGGAAGGGCGCAGGGACGCCACCTCGGCTATCAAATGGTCGAGGTCCTTGCGCACCAGGGGCTCCCCGCCCGTAAGGCGCACTTTGCTTATGCCGGCGCCTACCGCGATCCTCAGGGTGCGCGTTATCTCCTCGTAGGTGAGGATGTCGGCGTGGTCGAGGTGGGGTACCCCCTCTGGGGGCATGCAGTAAACGCAGCGCAGGTTGCAGCGGTCGGTCACCGCCAGCCGCAGGTAATCGATGGTTCTCGCGTAGGTGTCCTTGAGCGAGGTCATGCGCGCGCTCCCGCGAGGGTAAAAAATACGGCGACATCAATTCGCCACACGCCTGTTCACCGCCTATGCAGGTTTTTTTCTCACGGGGTGATTATAGCACAGGGCCCTGTTGGCCCGGCCTGATGGTGCCATGTTGGTGCCCGCGTGGACCTTCGTCGAGGTCAAGCGCAGGTGGGACACGGAATCGATGAACATCTGGGGGCAGAACGAGGGCACCGACCTCTTCTCCCTGCCGGAGGTCATCCCCGACTTGGAGAAAAGGGCCAGCGGTTTCCCGCGGTGCTGGCGTGGCATGGAGTGGGACATACCGGTCATGCAGGCCACCGAGGTCAAGATCGTCGACGACGAGGGCAGGGAGCTCACGCAGCTGGGCGACGTGGGGTAGCTGTGCCAAAAATCGCCGCTCACCATGGCCTGCTACTTCGACCAGCCAGAACTTACCGCCAAGGCCTTCGACGAGTAGGGCTTCTTCCGCACTGGGGACTTTTCAGGATCGTCGACGAGCACGTCATCGCCTTCTTCGACCGCAAGAAAGACCTCATCATCCGGGGAGGGTTCAACATCAGCGCCGCCGAGGTGGAGAACATCCTGAAAGGGCACCCCGCCATAGTCGACGCCGCGGTGATGGGGATGCCCGACGAGGTGCTGGGGGAGCGGACGTGCGCTTTCGTCGTCCTCGGCGAAGGAGCCACTCTGACCCTACAGGACGTGCAGGAATTCATGCGCGGCGAAGGGGTTGCCAACTACAAGTGGCCCGAGAGGATAGAGATCGTCCGGGAGATCCTGAGGAACCCGGTGGGCAAGGTGGTCAAGGCGCAGCTGTGGCGGGAGCTTGCGGAAGGCGGGGAGTAGTCAAACAACCCCCGCCCCTGACGCCACGCGGATGGGAGGGACCCAGGCATGAACGCACCCGCCGGATGCGCGGGCGGGGCGAGAGGCGACAAGCGGAGAGGCGCGTATCGGGGCGGAGGAGAAAGCCTTGCCCCCATAAGGAGATGTGCCTGAATATGGGTTGAGCGTTTCGAGCCGGCTTACCCGGTCAGCACATGGCCATGCGGCATCAGCCTGATTTTCGGCGCAGCCTGGCCAGCTTGGGGGCGATCACCGCGCGGCAGTAGGGCTGGTCGGGGTTGCGCTCGAACTAGCGGTGATGGTATTCCTCCGC
>MU158546.1:0-449 GCA_015711875.1 Candidatus Solincola jinzensis
GGGAAAAAGCGGCAGGGCCCGGTTCGGGGCCTGACCGATCTCCGTTCGAAGGCCAGCAGGACCGTTTATGGGGGAGGCCGCGCGGAGAAAGCGATAAAAGAAAGGCTGCGGCATGCAGAACGGGAAAGGCATCGAGGGAGAGCCTATAAGGGTGGCGCTTTTTCAGTTCTCCACCAACGCCACGGGCAAGGTGGCGGCGGTTTTCGAGCATATCCTCGCCCTTTACCTCATGAACGGGCTGGAAAAGGCGGCGCGCCTGCGGGTGATAGACCTGCTCCCCCTCGCTCGCGAGGGGGAGGTCCTTTCGCTGGTGAGCACGCATGATTCAAGCGAGGTCCGCGAGGCGGGGGAGCGTGTCTCAGCCCATGTCTGCCTCTGGGGAGAGTTGCGCTTCGGGCCGGCGGGAAGGCATGTGGTGGACGAGGTGGTGGTGGACCTGAGGATGTCGG
>MU158546.1:459-6701 GCA_015711875.1 Candidatus Solincola jinzensis
TTCCGTGGCCTGCGCGGCGACCTGAGGAGCGGCGAGATCGAGCTGGACCTGGCCGCCCTCGAGGACTTGGTGGAGGAGATGTTGCTGGAGATAGCTTCCTTCGCCGGCCTGGACGTGTCTTCCCTGGATCCGGCGAGGATAGGAGAGGGTATGCCCCGCGCCGATGGGGCGGCGGTGTATTTCATCTATGCCCTGCGTATGGCGACGGACCCGGCCATGAAACTGAGGTTTTACCTCAAGGCCATCGCCGCGGATCCCTATTTTCCCCTCGCTTACACCAACGCCGCCCAGTTGCTGCTGGGAGAGGGAAAGCACGGCGATGCGCTGAAGCTTTTGCTCAGGGCCGAGGAACGCCTGAAGGGAGGGGAGTTCGAGCCGGATATCCTGAACCTGGCGGGGGTCGCCACCCTCCATGTGGGCATGTGGGAGGATGCGGTTAAGCTGTGGAAGAAGGCCTTGGAGATATGCCCGAATCATGTAGAGGCGCTCTGCAATCTGGCCGCTGCTTACGCCATGCGCGAGCTCTATGAGGAGGCAGATGCATACTACCGCGCCGCCCTAGCCTGTCGGGACGATTATCCCCTGGCTTGGTTCTCACTGGGTAGGATGCAGGCGCGCCGCGGCATGCATGAGGAGGCGGAGGCCTCCATGCGGCGTTATATAGAGCTGTGCCCCGGCGATCCCTGGGCGTACTATATATTGGGGATAAGCCTGTCACGGCAGGGCCGTGAGGCGGAGGCGGAGTTCTCGCTGGGCAAAGCGGCGCAGCTCGACCCCGATGGGGAGGCCGGTGCCCTCGCCCGCAGGGAGTTGGAGGACCTGAGGGGTTGAAGCCCGCCTTTCTTCACGCGGGGTTCGGCATCATACCGGTACGTGACCTCAGGGCTTCGCGATGGCGAGGCCGCGGGCAATAAGGCGGCGCCATCGTCATCCCAATTTGCATTCTCTCGCGAAGTCGGCCTTAATGGCGTCAGGGAGCGTATGGCGGAGAGGGGCGGCGGACAGCGCCGCCCGCTTTCCAAGCAGTCCTCTCGACCGGGCGCCCCTTGCCTCGTTCGGCACGGGGGTGCAGCGTGGGTTGAGAGTCGGGCCTTACCGGTTGATCGAGCGGCGTGGCCGTGACGTTTTCTGTCAGAAGAGCGCCGATGCCCGCGGGGGTTTAACAGGGTTTTGTGACCCCGTGGCCCGTGGTCGATAAGCGTCTGGGAGCCCGCCGTGGGGCGGGAGAGGTTCAGCGCCCCTTGAACTGCGGCTTGCGATTCTCAGCCAGCGCCTGTATGGCCTCCCGGTGGTCCTCCGAGACCAGGCACAGTGTCTGGGCGATGGCCTCGAACTCCAATGCCGTCTCGGGGTCGGAATCCCAGCAGCGGTTGATGACCTGCTTGGCCAGGGCGATGCCTAGTATGGGGCCCTCCGCCAGCCTGCGGGCGAGCTTCAACGCCTCCGGCAACACCTGGTCCTTGGGGTAGACATGCTCCACCATGCCGATGCGGTAAGCCTCCGCGGCGTCGATGGTGTCGCCGGTGAGGATGAGCTCCTTGGCGTAGCCGTTGCCTACCAGGCGCGCCAGGCGCTTGCAGGCGCCGAGGTCAGGGATGATGCCGAACTTTATCTCCATGAGGTTGAACTTGGCGTCCTCGGAGGCGATGCGGATGTCGCACGCGAGCATGATCTCCATAGCGCCCCCGAAGGCCAGGCCGTTGACGGCGGCGATCACCGGCTTGTCCATCATCTCGTAGGCGAGGTAAGTGCCCTGGACCTCCTTCAGAAAGGAGTGGATCTGCAGGGCGGAGAGCTGCATCAGACCCGCGAAGCTCCCCAGGTCCAGCCCGCTGGAGAAGGATTTCCCCGCCCCCGTCATCACCACCGCTCTTACCTCGGGGTCGTTCTGGAGCTCCTTAGCGGCCGCGCCGAGCTCAATGAACATGGTATGGTTCATGGCGTTGTGCGTCTCTGGACGGTTCAGTGTGAGGATAGCCACCCCGTCCTGCTTCTCGATCTTGATCGCTTCGTAGTCCATCGGTTCCCTCCCTTTCTCTCCGGGCCTGATGCCGTTTGCGTGAGCTCATGCCATGATGTCACTCCCCTGCAAGGCTAACACAGACAGGGCCATGAAGGCGATCGGCGCGTTCCCGCTTCGGTCGCGCCGGGCCGTGCTTTTGCGCATGGCGCTGGCTTTGCATATATGTTGCTATAATTAAAATACGGAGGTGAGTGATTTGCCCATATATGAGTACCGCTGCACGGAATGTGGATGCTCATTCGACCTCATCCAACCCATGGACGCGGAGAGGGTGGCTGACTGCGAGCGCTGCGGCGCGCAGGCCAAGAGGGTTTTCAGCCCCCGCATAGCCATCAAGTACGAAGGCTGGGGATTCAACTCCACCGACAAGCTCCTGCCCGAGAGCAGCCGCGTGAAGCGGGACTTCAAGCAGCTCCGCGAAAAAGCGGAGCAGATCATGGACGAGGATTTCACGCCGTGAAAAGGCTTTGATCCCCCCTGAGAGGGTGGTGGAGAAAGGGCCGTGCCACCCTCGATCGACTGCGCGGGCCATACGCTGAACCTGGCGCTTGCGAAGAGCGCCACCCCAAAACGAGGAGAGGCGAAACGGGGTGCCGGTAAGGGTCGATGCAGGCAGCCATCCCTGCGGAAGGCCCTGGCTACCCTGGCAAGCCTTCAGATCCACCCCATGAGGATGCGCAGGATATTGAAGCGCTTGAACCTGCTTCCCGGGACCGGCCAGGTGAGCTCCTCCTTGGGCAAGCGCAGCTCCTTGAAGAGCTTTCTCGCCTCGCGCCGGAGTTTCTCCAGCTCCTTGCGGCGCCGGGAAGCGTCGTCTATGGCCAGAACATCATCCACCAGCTTGAGCAGCGAGATGGTGTCGCGGATACGGCGGTCGTTGCGCGCCGCGAAGGAGGGGGATATGAGGCCGTTGTTCTCCTTGATGGCGTTGAGGGCCAATAGCGCTTCGTAGGTCACGTCCACGATGTCCTGTCTGGACAACCAGCGCGTCTCGTACCCCAGCATATCGCGCCAGTGGGGGGAGAGGGAGGCGTGGGCGAATTCCTCTAAGGTATGGTGGATTATGCGGTATCCGTACCGCTCGGGCTCCCGGTGATAGAGGCATTCCGGGTCTATGAAGGGGGCCAGGGGGCCTATGCAGGGATTCACGCGAGGGCCGAAGCGACGCAAAAGCTCCCCGCAGTATTCCACCGTCTCCATCACCGAGTCGCGGTCCTGGCCGGGAAGCCCGATCATGAAAAAGACATCGAACTTGTCGCAACCGCTGTCCAGCGCCCAGGAGATGCAGCGCTCCAGCTCCTCGTTGCCGTAGGGCTTGCCGACGATCTCCCGTATCCTTTCGTCGTGGGTCTCCGGGGAGATCTGGAAATCATAGTTGTCGAAGCTGGAGGCCACGCGCTCGAAATAATCCCTGGGGGCGGGCGAGAAGAGCTCCAGGACGAGGTGATTCTTGAAGCTGACATGGCTGATCAGCTCCAGGGTGCGCAAGGCGTATTCCGTCCCGCCCTGTAGGAGGTCACCGACCACGAAGATGGGGGCGGTAGTGAACCTGGTGATGAGCTCCACATCGTAGGCTATGCGTTCCGGGGAACGGAAGGCGGGTCTCTCCCTTTCGCAAAGCCTCATAAGCGCTTGGTGAGAGCCTCCGCAGAAAGCGCAATCCCTGGTACAGCCGCGGCAGGTGAGCACCATGGTCACGGGGTAACTCCACCAGTTCCAGAAAGCGCGCAGGCTCTTCCAGTCCCCATATTTCAAGGCGGAGCGGATCATGTAGCGGTAATTGTCCCCCAGGTATTCGAGGCTCGCGGGAAGGTATGACAGGGGGTTCTCGATCACCGAGCCTCCGGGACCCCGGCAGGTGAGGTTGGGTATTTCCAGTGGGGAGCCGCCCCTCATGATGGCCTCCAGGAGGCGCCGCAGCGGCTCCTCGGTGGAGTCTCCCCTCACCACGTAATCCACAAAGGGATAGGCCATGAGCTGGCGATGAAAATAGGTGGCGGAATACCCGCCCATGATGACCGGCTTCGAAGGGTGTATCTCCTTCACCAGGCGGGCGATCTCGAGGGCGCCCTGGGCGTGGGTGAGCCAGTGGAAATCAATACCGAAGGCGGCCGGGTTGAGGCGTGAAAGGAAGCCGGGCACATCGAAGCGCTCGTCCTCGAGCATGCGCTGCGCCAGGTTGACCACCCTGGTGTTTATGCCTCCACGCTCGAGGTATTCGCCCAGGTAAGTGAAGCCGATGGGGTAGAGCTCGAATACCGGGGTGGAGGGCACGAGGTCGCTGATGGGGCTGGGGACGATGGTCAGGCGGCGGAAGTCGTATACGCTGGGCGGGTGCAGGAGAACGAAGTCCGGCTTGGCAAACAGCATCGTCCCACCTCGGTCCACCTCGTCTGTCCTACAGGCTACAAGAATGATAGACGCCGTTTAAGCAGTAGGCAAGGCAAGGGATTGCGGAGCCGCCGCAGCGATGGGTAAAGAAGGCGCGGTTTCATACCCTCAGGCCTTAAGCCGGCAGAGGAATTCCTCGCGGTCCCTGGTCATCTCCAGCAGGCGCGAGGATAGCTCCTCGCATATCCCGTCCACCGCGATACAGAAGGCCACCTGTCCCCTGCGCAGGGTGTCGAGGATGCTGGAAGGGCTTTCGCATACCTCGAAGATGGTGGAGCCGTCGGTCACCAGCTTGCATTCCGCCAGAGGGCGCGAGTAGTCGGTGTGCTCGCGTAGGTATTGAAGGGTTTTGCGGATCTTCTGCAGGGAAATGCCCCGCTGCAGCATGGTGACGATGGTCCTCAGCTCCACGAGGTTTCGGAAATCATAGCGGTCCCTTTTCGCGCCGCCGGGAGTGAACTCGACCACCGCAGGCTGCACGAGACCGGTTTTCCTCCAGTAGCGCAATTGGCGACAGGTGCATCCCGAGAGGCATGCGGCTTGTTCCGCGTTAAAAGTCATGCAGCCCTCCCCAGGGCGTAAAGGCGAGCTCTGGATACCGAGTGTTACGAGGATTTCTCCGCTATCGGCATCATTATTTTTATTACAACCGCGCCGGCGCCGCAAGGGCCGGGAGGAAAAAAGTCGCCCGCCTTGCCCGGTTGCCTGTAGAAACCCTACCGGTTGCTGCGAGGTGACGTAGTTGAGAAGCCGGAGGACCGAAGCAACCGCCAAGACCGCAAGGCGCCGCCGATCCCCCTGCCGCATCTTTTCGCCGTGGGTTCAAGGTCTTAAGGGAGCGTAGCGAGAATAGGGCTTACGCCATGCATGGCGAGGGGACGCGGTGGGAAGCAAGGGTGGGCTGTGCTGGATGCCCGGCCCGAAGATCGCGGCGATACGCCTGGCCAGGGCGCGCATATACAAGGCGGCGGGCTTTGGATATAATGTTCAGGCAAACAGCCCGTCCCGATAGTATATGGTAAATACTGGGAGGTTTCCTTGCCGCAAACCAGCATCAGGTCGCTGCGGGGCACTCTTTACGATCGCGAGGTGGTGGGTGACCTGGCGAAGGTGGTGGCCCCCCCTTATGACGTCATAGACGAGGATTCCAAGCAGGCGCTGCTGGAGCGCTCTCCCTTCAACGTCGTGAGGCTCATTCTTCCCCAGCCGGGAGGGCCTCCGGACTTCTGGAGGGAGTCCGCCGACCTGTTCTCGCGCTGGAAGGAGGAAGGGGTCTTGACCACGGATGACGGCCGCGGCATCTATGTCTATCGCCAGACCTTCCCGCACCCATCCCTTGGCTCGCTTTACCGCACGGGGTTGCTGGCGGCTGTGAAATGCGTCGGTTTCGAGGGTGGCGATATCCTTCCCCATGAGAGGACTTTCCCCCGGACCCGGTCGGAGCGCCTTAACCTCCTGCGCGCCTGCAGGGCCAATTTCAGCCAGGTTTTCATGGTGTTTCGCGACCGCGAGGGGGCGATCCTTGAGCTCCTCGAGAAGGCCGTCGCCGCCACGCCCACCCTGGCTTTCGTCGATTACGAAGGGGTCGGGCACGAGTTATGGAGGGTCGATGACCACGCGGGAGGGTTGGAGATATCCCGACGCATGGAGGGAAGGAGACTGCTCATAGCGGACGGGCACCATCGATACGAGACCGCCCTCGCCTATAGCCGCGAGGATGCCGCCGCCAGTGAAGCCGGCTGCCCCCGTGCCTTCGTGTCCGCGGTGCTTTTTCGCTCCGAGGATCCCGGACTCGTCATCCTGCCTGTACACCGGGTCATGCGGCGCT
>JACVJG010000167.1 GCA_015711875.1 Candidatus Solincola jinzensis
AGGGTGCGGGAACTTGAGCGGCATGGCCTGTTGACGCTTGAAGGCGGAAGGGTCAGGCTTACCGCGCGTGGCATGCTTGTCTCCAACGCCGTGATCGCCGATATTCTGTACTGTCAATAGTAAAAAGCGAGGAAAAACAAGTATATGCGTCTGTAGTGAATGGCTTTATTAAGCAGGCTTTGACCAGTCGACAGTCAAAAAAAGCGAGGAAAAACACGTATATGAGCTCATGGCGAGCGGGCGATGAACTTTTCATCCACCAATAAAGGGAGGAAAGGGGCCAGGGGAGAGGATTTGCAGGGATGGCGACTCACTTGACGCAAGGCGAGCGGCGGGGATAATTAGATATTGGAGGTAGCACTCAAGGGAGGAGAGTGCTAAATGCTTGACAAGAGACAGCAGAAGATATTGAAGGCGGTGGTCCACCGCTACATCATGACCGGGTCGCCCATAGGGTCGAAGGCCCTCGCGGAGAGCCTTAACCTGGGGGTCAGTCCCGCCACCATACGCAACGAGCTCAGCAAGCTCGAGGGTATGGGGTACCTCTATCAGCCACATACCTCGGCGGGAAGGGTGCCCACGGATCTGGGTTACCGTTTTTATGTCGACAGCTTGAGCGGCAGGGCACGCCTGCGCGAGGAGGAGAAAAAGGCCATCCTCACGCTTTTCTCTTACAAGACGCGCGAGCTTGAGAACCTGCTCCAGGAGACCAGCTCCTTGCTCTCCCGCCTAACCAGCACCGCCGCTCTTATCATCGCGCCGCGTCTCAGGCGCAATACCATTAAACATATCGACGTGGTGAAGCTGGCGGAGGGAGTGGTGCTGCTGGTGATCATCACCGACACCGGGAGGGTGGTGAAAAAGGTCATCGAGCTCGAAGGCGAGGAGAGGAAAGAAGACCTGGAGGCGGTGCAGGAATTCCTCAACCGCACTCTGCAGGGAAAGGGCCTGGAGGAGATAGGAATCGAAGGGGACAAGGTCGGGGACGAGGAACGTCCGCTCACCGGACTTGCATTGAAGTCACTGGAAGCGATAAGGGACATGCTCTCCCGGGACGACTATGAAAAAGTCTACGTTGGCGGAGCGGTAAATCTTCTACGCTACCTGGACGAAGAGGGGGTGAAGCGCATCGAGGCGCTGCTCAAGCATTTCGAGGAGCAGTATTTTCTCTTCAACCTGCTGAGCGAAGCCCTGCGATCGAGGGAGTTGCTGGTGCGTATAGGGGACGAGAACGCGTACAAGGAGCTGCAGTATTTCAGCCTCGTCGCCACCCCTTATGCCATCGGAGACGAGATGGTGGGCACGGTCAGCGTGCTCGGACCCACGCGCATGGATTACGCGCGCGTCATACCGACGGTGGAGTTCATCGCCAAGTCCCTCAGCCGCACCCTAGAGATGCTCAGAGGCTAGGAGGACGCTTACCCTGACATGAAGGATTATTACACCATACTGGGCGTTTCCAGGGACGCAGACCAGGAGCAGATAAAAAAAGCCTACCGGCGCCTGGCGCGACGCTATCACCCCGATGTTGCGGGGAACGACCGCGAGAACGAGGCGCGCTTCAAGGAGATCAACGAGGCCTACGAGATCCTGAGCGATCCGGAGAAGAGACATCGCTACGACCTCTTCGGAGAGGAGGGGCTCGCCGCCTCATCCTTCGATCGCGGTTTTGATGGCTTCGGAGGGCCGTTCGGCGATATCTTCAACCTTTTCTTCGGGGGTGGACCGGGCAGGGCACGCGCCTCCGCGCCGCGCAGGGGAAGCGACCTTTTAGCGGTAGTGGAGATAGACCTGGAGGAGGCGTACGAGGGCGCACGGCGCGAGATAGAGGTTCCAAGACACGAGAGCTGCCCCCATTGCGGTGGTTCAGGGCTGGAAAAGGGCTACGGCCACGATCTCTGCCCGGAATGCGGAGGAGAGGGAAGGTTCACGCGCACCAGGAGAAGCGCCTTCGGCACCTTTACCTCCACTACCACCTGCAGGCGGTGTGGCGGCATGGGGGAGATAAACACCCATCCCTGCGCGCAATGCGGTGGACAGGGGATAAGGGAGATACTCGACAGGGTAGAGGTAGAGATACCCGCGGGGGTGGACGACGGCGACCGCATCCGCATGAGCGGAAGGGGAGAGGCGGGTCAGAACGGGGGTCCGCCAGGCGACCTCTTCGTGGAGGTCAGGACGAGAGAGCACCAGGCCTTCACACGGCGCGGCAGGGACCTGCATGCGGTGGTGAGCGTGGACATGGTGGAAGCGGCGCTGGGAACGGAGCTTGAGATACCCACCCTGGACGGCAAGGAAAAGCTCCAGGTGCCGGCTGGCAGCCAACCGGGAGATGTCTTCAGGCTGCGCGGGAAAGGCATGCCCGAAGTGCGTTCCCGCGCCCGTGGGGATCTGTACCTCACCCTGGAGGTGAGGATACCGGAGAGGCTGACGGCGGAACAGAAGCGTCTCCTGCGAGAATTCCAGCGCCAGCGCGAGCGGGAGGACGATGCAGGCGGGGTGATGGGCCGCTTGCGCAAGGCAGTGAGGCAAAAGGCTTGACCATACCCAGGTTTTTCATCCCCCCCTTAGAACTTCAGCAGGATAACATCGCACTGAGGGGAAAGGATCACCACCACCTGGGGCGTGTCTTGAGGGCGCGCTTAGGCGATGAGGTATGGTTGCTGAACGGAAGCGGGGATGTCGCCAGGGCCGCCATCGAGGCCATGAGGCGCGACTTCACCCTTCTGAGGGTGGTGGAAAGAAAGCACGTGAACGAGGAGACGCCGCGCATGCACCTCTACCAAGCCCTGTTAAGAGGAGCCAAGATGGACCTGGTGGTGGAGGCGTCGGTGGAGCTCGGCGTCTCCACTGTGGTCCCTTTCGTATGCAGGCGCTCCCATGCTGTCACCGCGGTCGAGGAGCGTCGCCTGGAAAGATGGCGCGCCATAGCCGTTCAGTCGGCTCGTCTTGCGGGACGCCCCTATCTTCCGGAGATCTTGCCTCCCCTTGCCTGGGAAGAGCTGACGTCAAGGATAAGGGGGTCCGGGACGTCTTTGTTCGCCGACGAAAGGGGAGGGGTGAGGGTGGAGGATGCGCTCAAGGAGGCAAAAGCGACTCGCGCCGTGGATATCGCGCTGGTGGTGGGACCCGAGGGAGGATTTGAAGACGTGGAGCGGGAGGCCTTGAGGGGGGAGGGAGCCGCACCCGTGACTCTGGGGCCGTATATTCTGAGTGCCGAGTATGCAGGCATGGCGCTCATCGTCGCTGCCAGGTGCGCATGCGGCTTTATGTGAGGATAGAGATGGCAAGAGTGGCCGTGTTCACCCTAGGTTGCAAAGTCAACCAGGCGGAAAGCGAAGAGCTCAAGCTCGCCCTCGGCATAGCTGGGCACGAGATAGTGGGGGAAGCGGCGAATGCCGATCTTTGCGTGATCAACACCTGTACGGTCACGGCGGAGAGCGATCGCAAGTGCCGTAAGCTCGCGCGCCGCCTCTGGCGAGAGGGGGCGCGGGCTATAGTCGCGGCAGGTTGCTATGTGGAGGTGAACCCGGGGTGCTTTGAGGGTCTGCCCGGCATCGTGGCCTTGATACCGAATTCGCGCAAGGGAGACTGGATCGAGCAGATCATGTACATGCTGCCGCCGTCAGGCATGCACTCCGGCGTTGTCGTGACGGGAAGGGCGCGCGGTTTCGTGAAGGTACAGGATGGCTGCGAACGGGGATGCTCATACTGCATCGTCCCCCGCGCCAGAGGGCCTGAGGTCTCCATCCCGTCTCACGTGGTGATGGAGGCAGCCACGCGCTGGCGAGAGCAAGGATGTGATGAGGTAGTCCTTTGTGGCGTGAACCTGGGGCGGTATCGCCAGGGTGACGATTACGATCTCTCTACGCTGGTGGACGAGATGCTGCGGTGCGGGGAAGGTTTCAGGCTGAGGCTGAGCTCCATCGAGCTCGAGGACCTGCGCGTGGAGTGGTTGCGGAAATGGTCGTCCACGCCACGGGTTTGTCCCCACCTCCACCTTCCTCTTCAAAGTGGAGACGAGTCCTTATTGCGGGACATGGGGAGGGGCTACACGCCGGCGGAGTTCATAGGGGCGGTGGAAGAGCTGCGAAGGCAGTGGCCGCGGGCGGCGTTGACCACGGAGGTCATGGTAGGCTATCCCGGCGAGACGGACGATGCCTTCGACAACACCGTAAGGGTGCTGGAGAGAATACGGCCTGCCCGCGTACACGTTTTTCGTTTCTCGCCTCGGCCGGGCACCAGGGCTTGGGGAAGAGCCGATGTCGTGAGCGCCGATAGCGCGGAAAGGCGATCGGCGGTTCTGCGTGCCCTGGCGGAGAAGTGGCGCATGGCCTACATCCATGAACACCTCGGGGAATCACGCGGCTTTCTGGTGGAAAGGATAACCAGGGGCGGGAACGGCAGCATCGCCTGGGGCACCACGGAAGATTACGTCAAGGGCGCGTTGCGCGAACCACCGCCGGGAACGCGGACTGGTAAAATAATACCGGTGGAGATAAGCGGTCTTTGGAGAGGAGTAGCTGTCGTGAAGCCGCTGTCCTCTCCGCTTGACGAATGAGAAACCCGCCTGGGAAGCGGAGACTTGAGGAAAGGTGGAGCGATGGAGGGATGCATATTCTGCAGGATAGTGGGGCGAGAGTTGCCGGCGGATATCCTCTACGAGGACGACAAGGTCGTGGTTTTCCGCGACATAAACCCTCAGGCGCCGGTCCACCTGCTGGTCGTCTCGCGCAGGCACATCGCGTCCGCACTTGAGCCGGAGGCGCGCGATGGTGATCTGCTGGCGAGCGTCTTCGATGCGGTGGCGAAAGTCTCGGAGCGGGAGGATATCGCTTCCAGTGGGGTGCGCGTGGTGACCAATGCCGGGAAGGCGGCCGGCCAGGAGGTTCCCCACCTGCATTTTCACGTGCTGGGCGGAAGGATGATGTCTTGGCCCCCGGGATGATTCCTTCAAGAGAAGAGAGGAGGAGATAACACGGAAGAGAAGAAGCATGGCGAGCTGAAGATCCTGGTCCCCGGAAACCGGCCCATGGTGAGCCTTCTGGGTGAGCGGGATGAGCTCCTCAAGGTGGTCGAGAGCGCTTTTCACAGCACGATCCTTGTGCGCGGGAACGAGATAACCATAACCGGCGAAGAGAGTGAGCTCGAGACGATATCCAAGCTCTTTGAGGAACTTCTTGAACTGCTCGATTCAGGCATGGCCCTCACCGTGGAGAGCGTGGAGAAGGCCATAGAGATGATCCTGGAGGAGGGCGAGCTCAACCCCACGGATGTTTTCACGGACATCATCATCTCAAGGCGCGGAAAGGTCATACGCCCCAAGACCCCGAACCAGAAAAGGTACGTGGAGGCCATACGCTCCAACACCATCGTCTTCTCGATCGGGCCGGCGGGTACCGGCAAGACCTATCTCGCCATGGCCATGGCCGTGAAAGCCCTGCTTTCCAGGCAAGTGGGCAGGATAATCCTCACCCGCCCGGCGGTGGAGGCGGGGGAGAAGCTCGGCTTTCTGCCGGGAGATATCTATCAGAAGGTGGACCCCTACCTGCGGCCTCTTTACGATTGCCTGTACGAGATGATCGAGGTGGAGAAGTTCTCCAAGTACATGGAGCAGGGGATCATCGAGGTGGCTCCCCTTGCCTTCATGCGGGGTCGCACCTTAAACGATTCCTTTATCGTCCTCGACGAGGCGCAGAACACCTCGCCGGAACAGATGAAGATGTTCCTCACCCGGTTGGGGTTCGGGTCAAAGGCGGTGGTGACGGGGGATATAACCCAGATAGACCTGCCTGGGGGCCAGCAATCCGGCATGAACGTGGTGCGGGAGATACTTCAGGGCATCGAGGGCATAGAATTCGTCTATCTCGGCGAGAAAGACGTGGTACGCCACAAGATCGTGCAGGAGATCGTGCGTGCTTACCAGCGCTATGACAGCAACCACTCCCGTCCTAACGCGACGGCAGGAGGATAAAATTGTATAATCTTTTACTGAGAAGATGGACGATAAAGAAGGACGATTAGAAAAAGGGCTCCGACCGCGAGCCCTGCTGCGTCGCATCTGGGGGAACAAGTCCCTCCTCATATCTTTCGCGCTCCTTTGCGTGGTCGCCTTGACCCTTATCCTGGAATACGTGCCGCGCTCAATCCGTTTCGAGGTCGGAAAGCCCAGCACGGAAACGGTCATCTCCACGCGTACTTTCGAGGTCGAGGACGTCGAGGAGACGGAAAGAGCGCGTGAGAGCGAGCGCCGCAGAATAGCCGGGCTTTTCGTCAATCCCATGGCGGAAGCCCAGGCACTCGAGGAACTAGAGGCCTTCCTGGACCTGTCGCAGGCGGTGAAGAAAAGCGAGGGCGATATCGCGGAAAAAGCCGCCGCGCTGCGTGAGGGGAGCAGAAAAGACCTGGACAGCGAGGTCCTCGTGACCGTCATCGACCTTCCCGAGGAGGAGATCGCCTCTTTTTATACCGCCGTGGCCAATTTGCTGACCAAAGCGATGGAGAACCCCGTAACCCCCGACGGATTGCAGAAGGTGCGCGAGGAGATAATGTCGGAGAAGGGTTCATCGTACCTGAACGAAGAGACGCAGCGGGCCGCCGCCGAATTGGCGGCCTCGCTGGTGAGGACGAACACCGCATATTCCACCGCCACCGTCGAACGCGATATAGAGACGGCGGCGAGCA
>JACVJG010000168.1 GCA_015711875.1 Candidatus Solincola jinzensis
GATTACTCCTCCGAGCAGAAAGGACCCGAGCACCACGATAAGGGCGGATAGCCAAAGGCGGTCAAGGGCTATATTCACCAGGAGGATCACCACCGCGATGATGTATACAGCGGCAACGGCGGCCAGCATCAGCCCAAAAACGGCGATGCCTGCCCCTATGCCTATGCGCGTGGCGGCCTCTTTTGCTTTATCGCGCAAAGCCGCCCCCTCCGGACCCTTGAGCCTCTCGAGCTGCTCGCGCATCCTGGCACCCAGCTCCGCCATACGCTGCAGCCGCTGCTTCATCTCTGGAAGTCCGCTCACAAAACCATCCTCCTTTCTCCCTAGGGAAGCGGCGTGCGGCCGGTAGCCGCCACGAAAGACGCGTCTTTCAGCTTCCCGTATAAAGCCCCTCCCGTTTATGATCATGCCGCTAAAGCCGTGGACGCGCTCATTATATACCAAGCCTTTCCTCCCATACCAAGCATTTCTTCTCCGCGACGTCCGCGCTTACCTCCCCTGTTACGCCGTTTCCCAGGAGCGCATTTGCGGGTATACTTTGCTTATGGCGCAAGCCAACTGGATAATCCTTCTTCATTTCTTGTTGTTGTGGGGCAGCGTGATAACCGGCCTGGCCTCGCAATGGCACATACCCCTGCCTTTCGCGGTATCCATACCTTTGGGGACCATGATATGGCTGCTGGGTGTGCTCTATAACCTGAGCACCCTGAGGCGTCATCGCCTCAACCCGGAAGCGCGACGCACGGCGCTTCAGAGGCGCGCTTATCAGAGAATAGCCGCGAGGACGGTGATGAACCTCGGAGTCGGCTTGGCCTCCCGCTCATGGCTGACCCTGATCGTGAGCGTCCTCCTCATACCCCTCTACGCAAACGCGGCCAGGCGGAGGCAGCAATACCTGGACTATCTTCGTACCGGCATGATGAGCGACGCTTTCCCGCACCGTATAACGCGGCGATGACGCGCTTTTTTCCCCTGCTTTCCGGTTTACCGGCTCAGGGTGCCGCTGCCCGCGGCCAGAAGCGGGTCATCATATCCAGCGTTAAGGCGGGCCAGCAGAAATCGCGAATCCTTTTTCCCTCCCCGCTGCGGGAATCATAGAACTCGTAGAATCCCTCCCGCAGCACCATGCGCACCACGCGACGCGTGAGCTCCCTTGCCTCCTCAACATACCCGTACTCCGCAAGGCTTATGGAGAGCATCCAGGAAAAATTGACCCACACACAATGTCCGGACCAAAGGTGGCGGTCTACCCAGGGGCCGGCGCCTATGAGCTCGCATTCGGGATTGAAGGGAACCGGGTACGGCGTCCAGAAAGCACTTTCATCCAAGAGATGGCTCTCGATCATCCTGCGCGCGCGGTCTGGCGGACACAAGCCGGTGAAGAGCGGGAGCAGCGAGGCGGCGGTCCGCCTCCTCGCCATGCGCGGGTGCCGGAAGCCGAATCGAGGGAAATAGCACCCCTGTCGCTCATCCCAGCAAAGGGCATCCAGCGCGTCCATGATTTCCCGCGCCCTCCTCCTGTACTCGCCCTCCTCGCTCCTTCTTCCCAGCTCTCCCGCCAGGAAGGCCATGCTGCGGCAGGCGCGCGCGGTTATGGAATTCATGGTGAGATCCTCGCAAAAGAAACGGTCGGCCGTTGCCAGGCGGCGAGGCTTCCACCGCAAGGCGCGGTTGAAGGCATAAAGCAACGTGGGGTATACCTCCGCGCGCAGGGGAGCGGTGAGACCGCGGTCCCGCAATCCCATGGCCGCGAAAAACTGTGGCGATAGGTCGGTGCCGGTCTCCCAGGGATGAAATACCGCCACCAGGCCGTCCCCCCGCAGGTTGCGCGATCTGAGAAGGTAATCCAGGCAACGGCGCAACGAGCTCCATATGCGCTTCAGCCATGCGTTATCGCCGCAGCGCCGGTAAACCATCTCCACCGCGTAATGGTATATGGGCGGATCTACCATGAAGGAGGCTCCCCTGCCGTCGAATTCCCATTTCACCAAGCGTGTCTCCAGGCCCCTCAGCCAGCGGTGTTGGCAGCGGTTGGGAAGCAGCACCTCGTGGGGAAGATGCCCGTCCACGCTCACCTGGCGCATGAGGGTCTCCAGCTCTCGCCGCGCCCGCGAGGTATCCAGAACGGACATGGCCACGGCATGAAAACCGCTGTCCCAGGCAAAAAGGGACGGGTAGTGAAGATAAGAGGGCATGTGATAATAGATGTCCCCCATCTCCACCTCGTTGGCGGCGAACACGCGCCTCGATTTCTCAACCAGTATTTCCCAGTCGCGGCGCTCGAGGGCGGCACTATTCCCCGCTTTCGCCGCCTGACCCACCGTCTCCGCCGTCATCGTTTCCTCCCCATCTCCAGGAGCGCTGAGCGGCCGCCCTCCTTTCCGCGACCTTCATTCCATGCATCGGCTTCCGGAAAGGCGGGATGAAGCATTGAGCACCATGGCCTGGCGCGTATGACGCGTGGGGGCGGGGGCCAAAGCGTTGATGGAGAACGCCATGCCGGGATGGAAGACCGTTCCGCGTGCCGCGCCGGTTATCTCCTTTGGGTAAGGGAGATTCGCACGCCCAAGTGCTGCCGGGGTTCTCCATGTCGCGGCAGGTCGATCCGCCCAGAGCGGGAAAAGGCCGTATGCCGGGCCTTGCTATAGCGTTCTTCAAAACGCCCTTTCACGCGGGCGTTTTGCGCTCAGGCAAGAACGTACGGACCGATGCGCTGAGCCCATCGGCAACACGCCATCTCATGCGGTCATGCGGGATCACTGATGACGGGCTGCCACGGCCAGGCTTAACAGGTACGGGGACGCTTCGCGTTCTCAAGTAGCGTTTCGCGCTCTCTTGTCTGGCGCGTGACGGCATAGGCGAGGTGCCCTTCAGGCCTGGGGAGGCCTCTCGTACGCAGGAACCCCGTACACCTTCTCGTAAGCCCTGCACCAGGGGCACACCTTCATGCGGGACTCCATCTTAACCATCCAGTAGAAAAAGCCTTTTCCCTTCTCCCTGCCCAGCTTGCAGACCGTGCACTTGTTCTTGCACATATCCGCCCGCCTGAGCGTCTTCTCGTCGAACTGCGCGGCCTCAGGTCTTTCCTTCTCCGCCATCTCCTCTCCTTTCTCGCCCTTCTCGGGCGGCACAACCCGCACCCGATGTTATCGTGATCACTCCATGCGGTGTCCTGGGCTCTTCTCTTCCCCTTCGAGAGCGGGCAATTCACGCGGGATAACTGTACCGACATGCCTTCCCCGCCTGCGCCGCTTCTCTCCCTGTAAAAGCTACCGCGACCATCAAGCCCACCCGCGGCCCCGGCTTTTCAGGGGCGCCGGAAACGCGTCCTTCCTTCCCTATGGAGCGAGGGTTTCCCCCTTCACCAGCACCGTCCCCTTCTCAGGGACCTCCCACGTGATCCGTTTCCCTTCCCCGCCATAAACGGCGGCTACCATCCCCGCCACCATGGGCGCGTTGAAAGCGTTGCGGACCAGCACCCCCGCCTTTAACTCGCCCTCATCCGGGCGTTCCCGGTCGGGGACCCCGAATCCGCGCAGCTTCATGAAGGCGAGGTCGCAAAGAAAGGAGGGGGGGTGTTCCCGCGCCAGCCTGGAATAATAATCGGCGGTGAATTCGTTGACCATGCGGGGGATCTCCTCGCCGATCTCCCTTTCCAGCTCCCGCAACACCGTGTTCACCCCTTCCACGTTTATGTAGATGATCCATTCTCCCGTGTTGCGGTCTATGATCTTGCCCTGGTCGAGATCCCATCGGAAGTCGCCTATGCCGAGCGGCACCCCGCACTTCGCGCAACGCTCATACCCAGCCCGGGCCGGCACCTCCGCCGTCTTCTCCAGCTCCAGTCGCTCCTCCACGGGAAGGCTCTCGTCCACGGAAAGCTCCGCGTACCACGCCTCGCCTATGCTGCCGTAAACCGGTCGCGCCCGCTTCCTCTCCAGGCTCTCGAAGGCCCCGCATACGTCGCCGACGAAGAGCACGGGATGATAGACGGGAAAGGCCCTGCCGATGAACTTCTTCCCCGGCCGGTAATCCAGCAGCTGCGCCTTGGCCAGCCCGATGGTGGCCGCCTGGCGAATCATGACCAGGTAGCCCAGCCTGCGGAAAGGGCTCAAGCGGATAATCCTGCCCGCGAAACCGGATACCACGTCATCCACGTATAGCTTGGCATCTCGGCGCTTGGCGTCGATGAGGATGCGGTCAAGGGGGATCCCCAATGTTTCCTCTATCCTCTCCAGCACCCCGGCGAAGGCGTCCCGCTCGATCATGATCGCTCTCGCCGCGCCCATACGGCTTTCCAGGATGCCGTCATCCCTCCAGCGATGCATGAAAGCTATGCGGTTGGGGACCCCGCAAGCCGGACAACCCTTGAATGAAGCAAACATCCTCGCACCCCCTCGGCTCCCGACCTCAGCAGACTATCCCCGCTCGATGCATACGAAAAAGAGGGAGCCGGCCTGTAAGCCGGATTCTGTGCCCGGGACGAGCCGGGCGGTGGTCATCCATCTAGGACCGCCGTTACCGGCGGCCTCCAGCGGCCTACCCGAGCCTCGAACGCCGCGGGCCACGGCATCGGCTCCTATTTGGCCTTGCTCCGGGAGGGGTTTACCAAGCCAGCCCCGTCACCGGGGCTGCTGGTGGGCTCTTACCCCACCTTTTCACCCTTGCCTGCCGGCGCCGCATGCGTATAAGCGCCGGCCGGCGGTTTCCCTTTCTGTGGCACTTTCCGTCGGGTCACCCCGCCTGGGCGTTACCCAGCTCCCTGCCCTGTGGAGTCCGGACTTTCCTCGCGCGCGCCAAAGGCGCGCCCGCGACCACCCGGCCGACTCCCTCGTATAGGATTATCGGTGGTGCGAAAAAGGGCGTCAACTCCCGCGCTGCTTCCTCTCCTCTTCTTCGGCCATCTCGATGAACTGAGCCCAGTTCTCGCTCATCTTGGCCTCGCTCTCGAAGCGGCCCATGGGAGTGATCACCGGGCGTGGCCCGCTCCCGTCCCATTCCCTTTCCGCGGGCTCGAAGGAGTGCCCAGTGACCTTGCCTTCCTCGTCGAAATGGAACCATACCCTTTGGGTGGGGCTTTCGTCCGGAGAGAGAAAGGCCTTCATGGTGAAAAGGTGCTGTGTTTTGAGGTAATCGCGTACCGCCGACATCGCTCACCTCCCCGATCACGTGAACCGAAGCAACGGCGCGCCATGCGCCCAGAACGATGATATCACAGCCTCAAGGCGTGGGGTTTCCGGCGTTAAGCGAAGCGTGTCACCGCCGCCATGGTCGCGCCTGAAGGCAAAGCCAAGGCATGATCGACCGACGGGCCCAAAGCCAAGCCTAGTGATCATCCTCGGCCCCGGGAGTCCACGGCAGCGAGGCCATGAGATCGGGGCCTCCGCAGACGGACAACAGCCTGCAAACCGTCCCGTGAAGCAGGCATTCCTCGACCTCGCGAGGAAAGGAGAAGAAGCGCAGGTCCTCCAGTAAGGCGGGATGATAGCCGAACCCTACAGGGAAATCGGTGCCGTACATTATTCGCTCGGGGTAATCCTCGAAGAGGCGGTAGAAGTGGCCGTGGTTCCTCTCCACCTCCTCAACCTCCAGGCTGGAGGCGAGAGGAGGCAGATCTTCACGGCCGCTGCGCAGTTCTTCGTACATGCGCATGCAGGAGATGGTGTTGGTCATGTCCAGCCAGAAGTTGGGATATTCTCCCAGCAGCCTGTGCGCCAGCTCGAAGCGCGGGAAAAGCGAGTGCACCGCCACCACCTGCATACGGGGATAGTCGCGTATCACCGACTCCATGGCTTCCAGGTCCATGAACATGCCGTAGAACTCGTCGAAGCCGGTGTGCACAAGCAACGGTTTCCCGTGCTCGTCGAGCACCTCGAAGAGGGGACGCATCTCGGGCGTGAAGGCCGGGAACCTCTGAGCGAAGGGATGGAGCTTCATGCCCAGGAAACCGTAGTCCTCGAGGCAACGGCGCGCCTCTTTCTCCTTGTCGGGGGTCTCGATGTGCAGGGACCCGAAGGGGATAGCCCCCTCTATGCCTGCGCAGAGGTCGCGGTTGAAACGGTTGAGGTCGGCGGTCTCCTCCTCCCACAGCGGAAACACCAGATTGAAGAAAAAAGAGATCTCGGACTCACGCAGGTCCGCCAGGATCTCCTCCCTGGTGATGTCCTCGCTGATGGGGAAGTCAGGCGTGAACCCCTTCACCCAGCGTACCAGGCCGCGCATGCGCCGTGGCGGCAGGATGTGGACATGCGGGTCTATCCAGGGTATCCCGTCTTCCCCCATCCTGGTCTTGCCGCTCTCCCACCTCATGCCTGCTCCCTCCATCACTCTTTGACGCCGCCCCCTGGCCCTGTCGTGCTAATGTCCTCGTACGCCAGATTATATCTCAGATGCCTCTCCCGGCATGCGTGATCGGCTCCTGTCCATCCCACGGCCTCTCTGCTAGGATAGGCATGACGGCTTTCACCCGCTTCCCGGCGGCTTTTCATACAGGGGCAAAGCCGGTCTTGATCACGCTGGTGGAGCGGCGGTCTCGCTTCGTGAGAGAAGCGGGGGCGGGAGAACGTTGCGCTCATCAGCACGAGCGCCTTGCGATTTGACCAAGAGGCTGTGGTCGGGGGACCCCGTCTTGAGCGGGGATCCTCGAGACACGCATGGCAAGAAAGGCGCACGCCACAAC
>JACVJG010000169.1 GCA_015711875.1 Candidatus Solincola jinzensis
CGATACGCCCCTCACCGTGCAGCACCTCACCGACCTGGTCGGCAGGGGTTTCTATGATGGCCTGCGGTGGTACCGCGTGGAGGATTTCGTGGTGCAGACGGGCAGCCATTACCACTCGCTGATGGCGGAATCCGAGGGCGGGGAGCCGGACCAGGAAAAGCTGCAGGAGGCGATGCTGCGGGATCAGGAGGTGGGGGTGGTCATGGACGAGATCAAGCACTCCAACCTCAGGGGAGCTGTGGGCATGGCCAAGCCCTCCGACCCCCAGACGCAGCAACCGCAGGCCAACTCGGCCACCACCGATTTCTATATACTCAAGAGGGATACCACCTCTCTCGATGCATATTTCACCGTCTTCGGCAGGGTGACCAAGGGCATGGAGGTGGTCGATTCCCTGGAGACCACCGACGTGCTCATCAGCGCCACAGTGAGGGAAAAATAGATGAGCGGGGAGCGGCGGGCGAGGATAACCGTCTCGGGGTTGGAGGTCTTCGCCTACCACGGTTGCACCCCGGAGGAGAGGGAGCGCGGGCAGAGGTTCCTCATCGACCTTGAGGTTGATTACGACGCCGGAAGAGCGGTGGGGAGCGACGACCTCGGCGAGGCGGTGGATTACGACCGCCTGGCAGCGGAGGTGCACGACCTGGCGTCTCGGGAGAGGCACGACCTCATCGAGACCCTGGCGGCGCGCATCGGGGATCACGTCATGGGCGCCACCCCCGCCCTTCGCGCCGTGGTGAGGGTGCGCAAGCCAGAGGCGCCCATGAGCCGCAAGGTGGACTGGGTGGGGGTGGAGATGGTCTTCGCGAGGGATGAGGGACACGGGTAAGAGCCGGGTCTATCTGGGACTGGGGAGCAACCTGGGCGAGCGCGCGCGCAACCTTCTCGCGGCCCTGCGCATGCTCGATGGCATGGAGGGGCTCGCGGTCAGGGAGGTGTCGTCGGTTTACGAGAGCGAGCCCTGGGGGTTCGAGGACCAGCCGCGTTTCCTCAACCTGGTGGCCATGGTGGAGAGCGAGCGTGATCCCCGGGGGGTGCTGGAGGCCTGTCGCGAGGTGGAGAGAGCGCTGGGGCGGGTGCGGGGACGCAGATGGGGACCTCGCGTCATCGACGTGGATGTTCTCCTCTACGAGGATATGATCTGGGAGGACGGAGACCTGACCATACCGCACCCGCTCATGCTGGAGAGGGATTTCGTGATGGTGCCGCTGCTGGAGCTGGCCCCGCGCGCCTACCCACCCGGCATGGAGGAGGCGGTGAGGCGCTGGCGGCCGCGGCAGCCAGGGCATACCATAAAGGCGTTCCGCTTCGGCGAGGAGGAATGGCATGGCTAGGCGAGAGGACCGTTTCGTGGTTATCGGAGCGGGCAGGGTGGGGACCGCGGTAGGGCACCTCCTGCAGCAGGGCGGTTTCAAGGTGGCGGCGGTGGCCTCGCGGGGCGAGGACTCCCTGCGGAGAGCGGCCCAGTTCATCGAGGGGGCCCTCATGACCACCGACGTGGTGAGGGCGGGAAAGAAGGGCAACGTCATCCTCATCACCACCCCCGACGACCTCATCGCCGACACCTGCCTGAGCCTGGTGAGCGGAGGGGCGGTGCGCAGAGGAGCTTACGTCATTCACATGAGCGGCGCCCTGGGCCTGGACGTGCTCAAGCCTGCGGAGGAAGCGGGGGCGAGGACAGCGAGCCTGCACCCCCTCCAGACCTTCGCCGACGTCAAGGGAGCGGTGAAGAGGATCCCCGGCTCCGTCTTCGCGGTCACGGCGCGGGAGGATGCCACGGTGGCGTGGGCCGAGGACCTGGTGCGCAAGCTGGGAGGCGAGCCGGTAAGGCTGGCGGAGAAGGACAAGACCCTTTACCACATCGGGGCGGTGGTGGCGAGCAACCTGCTGGTGGCCCTGGAGCACGCCGCGGAGCTGGTCTATCAGGAGATAGGCATCTACCGCGAGACGGCCCTCAAGGCGCTGCTGCCCCTGATAGAGGGGACGGTCTCCAACCTGCGGCGCCTGGGAACGGAAGGGGCGCTCACGGGGCCGGTGGCCAGGGGCGATATCGGGGTGGTGCGCCGCCACCTGGAATGCCTGGAGAAAGAGGAACGCGAGCTTCTCCTGCGCGTCTACGCCGCCCTCAGCCTCTACGCCCTGGACCTCGCCGAGGCGGAGGTGAGCAGGTCGCGCTGCGAGGAGCTGGAGGAGCTCCTGAGGCATTATCTCTAGCGGAGTGGGTGAGGGCGCGCTTGAGGGAGGGAGGAAACGCATGCGCATCGTGACCTCGCCTTCTGAGATGCTGCGCATGGTCAAGGAGGCGAGATGGCGCGGGGAAAGGGTGGGGCTGGTGCCCACCATGGGTTTCTTCCACGCGGGGCATGTCTCCCTTATGCGCGCGGCGAGGGAGGAGAACGATTTCGTGGTGGTGAGCCTGTTCGTGAACCCCACCCAGTTCGGGCCGCGGGAGGACTTCCGGGACTACCCGCGCGACCTCGCCCGGGACGTGGAGATAGCGGCGGAAGCGGGCGTGGACTGCATCTTCCACCCCCGCGCTGAGGATATGTACCCGGAGCCATACCTGACCTACGTGGTGGTGGAGGGGATTAGCGAGGGGCTGTGCGGGGCCTCGCGGCCGGGCCATTTCAGGGGCGTGGCCACGGTGGTTGCCAAGCTTTTCCATATCATTCCCGCTCACCGCGCCTATTTCGGCCTCAAGGACGCGCAGCAGGTAATGGTGATACGCCGCATGGTGGAGGACCTCAACTTCGACATCGAGGTGGTCGCCTGCCCCACGGTGCGCGAGGAGGACGGCCTGGCCATGAGTTCGCGAAACGTGTATCTGAGCGAGGAGGAGAGGAAGGCGGCGACGGTCCTCTACCGCTCCCTGCGCCTGGCGGAGGAGATGGCCTCGCGGGGGGAGAGAGACGCCCGCAAGGTCAAGGCGGCGATGCGCGAGCTGATGTCGACGGAGCCCCTGGTGGAGCCGGAGTACGTGGAGGCCGTGGACTGGGGGATGCTGAGGCCTGTGGAACGCCTGGAGGGAGAGGTGCTCATCGCCCTGGCGGCGCGAGTGGGAAAGGCTCGCCTCATAGACAACACCATCATGGATCTGAGAGGGCAGCAGGTGTAGCGCTGAGCGACCGCGGGCGTGCGGCCGGTCCTGGCTTCGCGCCTTCCTTATGGCGGGCCACGAGGCATTGCGGGTCAGGCCTGTTGGGGCGAAAGAGACGAAAGCTCCTGGAACGAGGTCCACTTTTCGCCGTTCCTGCCGATATAGACGTTATGCTATATTTATTGAGGACGGCGGAAGTATTAAGCTCGTGATGAACCGGGTGCAGGCGAGCGGAAGAGGGAGAGACGGACCAGGACATGCAACGCATCATGCTCAAGAGCAAGATCCACCGCGCCACGGTCACCGACGCTGACCTACACTACGTGGGAAGCATCACCATCGACGAGGAGCTCATGGAGGCCGCCGACCTCCTGCCCTACGAGCGGGTGATGGTGGTGGATATCGACAACGGCAACCGCCTGGAGACCTACGTCATCGAGGGAAGAGCGGGATCGGGTGTCATCGCCATGAACGGGGCGGCGGCGCGCCTCATCCACAAGGGCGACACGGTGATCATTTTCTCCTTCAGCGTGGTGGAGGAGGAACGGGCGCGGGATTACAAGCCCCGCATAGTGTATGTGGACGGCCTCAACCGCATCAGCCACGTGGAGGACCACGTAACCGCCGAAGACATCTGCTGAGGTAAAGGTGGGGCGTCGCTCACTCAAGGCCCCGGCTTTTTTTATTACGGGAGATTTCCGCCAGGACACCGGTCGTCCGCCACCGCAGAGAGCGAGCCGGTCGGCGCCAGAGGGATTTGGTGAGCGGGGAGGATGTCGCTATTAAGCGGCGTAAGGGCGACATGCCCTAAAAAGAGAAAACCCCGTAAACGGGAAAAGGGTCTTGGAGGAAAGGGTTTGGGGGTATCACGACGGGTGATCGGCATGCACGAGGACGGCGATGTCGTGGAGATGATCGGGGAACTGCGCCGGGAGCGCAGGGCGGTAATACTGGCCCATAACTACCAGCCGCCGGAGATACAGGATCTAGCGGATTATATCGGCGATTCCCTGGGCCTGGCGCGCAAGGCGGCGGAGGTTGACGCGGAGGTGATCGTCTTCTGCGGCGTGCACTTCATGGCCGAGACCTCGGCGATCATCAACCCCGGAAAGGTCACCCTGCTCCCGGAGCCCGGGGCAGGATGCTCCCTGGCGGACACCGTCACTCCCGAGGGGATAATCACCCTCAAGAACCTCCATCCAGGGGCCGCGGTGGTCACTTACGTGAACTCCTCGGCGGCGGTTAAAGCGGTGAGCGACTACTGCTGCACCTCCGGTAACGCCGTGGAGGTGGTGAAAGTTATCGAGGCGCCGGAGATCATTTTCACCCCCGACGGCAACCTGGGGAGGTACGTGCGCAAGGTCACGGGCAGGGAGCTCATCATCTGGGAGGGATGCTGCCCGATACATGACCGCATAACGGCGGAGATGGTCCGCGAGCGCAAGAAGGAGTTTCCCTCCGCCCTGGTGGTCGCGCACCCAGAGTGCCGCGAGGAGGTACTGGAGCTCGCGGACGCGGTCGCGAGCACCTCGGGCATGTTCCAGGTGGTGGAGGAGAGCGGGGCGCGGGAGGTCATCGTCCTCACCGAAGCGGGAATGGGCTACCCCCTGAGAAAGAGGTTCCCGGAGGTGAGGTTCATCTTCCCCGTGACCGAGCCCCTGTGCCCCGACATGAAGCTCATCACACCGGAAAAGGTCGAGCGGGCCCTGCGGGAGCTGGAGCCGCGGGTCACGGTTCCCGAGGACATCCGCCTCCGTGCCCTGCAGGCCGTGGAGAGGATGCTCGCCATCGGGTGAGGCTGGACGCGAGGCGAAAGGCTTGCCATGGTTCCGCGTTACCTGGTCAACTTCGACCTTGACGCCCTTCCTTGTCTGACTTTTGACGTGTTGGTGATAGGCAGCGGCGTGGCGGGGCTATCCACCGCGCTGCGCGCGGCGCGGCGCTACCGCGTGGCCCTTCTCACCAAAACCACCCTCACCGTCACCGCCACTCGCATCGCCCAGGGAGGCATCGCCTCCGCCCTCGGCGCCGACGACAGCCCTGAGCTGCACTTCCAGGACACCGTGGCGACGGGAAAGGGTCTGTGCGAGGAGGAGGCGGTGTGGATCCTGGTGAGGGAGGGCCCCATGCGCATCACCGAGCTCATCGAGGAGGTAGGCGCGCATTTCGACACCGTGGACGGACATCTCGACCTCACCCTGGAGGGGGGACACTCGAGGCGTCGCGTGGCGCATGCCCAGGGAGACGCCACCGGCAGCGAGCTTGAGGCCTGCCTCACACGCCGTCTGCTCTACAACAAGCGCCTCGATGTCTTCGAGAACTACTACGCCGTGGACATAGTAACCGTGGACGGACGCTGCGCTGGCGCCCTGGGCCTGGACAGCCTCTCGGGCACCATGAGCTTTTTCCATGCTCCCGCCGTGGTGCTGGCCATGGGAGGGATGGGGCAGCTCTACGCCGTGACCACCAACCCCGAGATCTGCACCGGGGACGGCGTATCCATGGCCCTGCGCGCAGGCGCAGAGGTGGCGGACCTGGAGTTCCTGCAATTCCACCCCACCTCACTGCACCTCCCGGAGACCCCGCGCTGGCTGATCAGCGAGGCGGTGCGGGGGGAGGGGGCGGTGCTTGTGGACCACACGGGGAGAAGGATCATGCGCGGCGTTCACCCCATGGAGGACCTCGCGCCGCGCGACGTGGTGGTGAACGAGATGGTGCGGGTGATGAAAGAACTGGGCCGCGATCACCTTTTCCTCGACGCCACCCGCATACCCGCGCGGAAGCTCAAGGAACGCTTTCCCACCATCTACCGCCACTGCCTGGAAGCGGGTTTGGACATCACGCGGACCCCCATTCCCGTCTCCCCCGCCGCCCATTACATGAGCGGTGGCGTGATCACCGACCTCAACGGCCGTACGGCGGTGAAGGGCCTTTACGCTTGCGGGGAAGTGGCATGCACGGGCGTGCACGGCGCCAACCGCCTCGCCTCCAACTCCCTCCTCGAGGGCCTGGTGTTCGGCTGGCGCATCATGCAGGACCTGCCGCGGCAGGTGGAGGAGGGGGGCGTTTCCAGGAAGGAACTGGAAGGTCTGGGACACAAGGCCAAGAGGAGCCGCCTGCCGGTGGATGTGGGCCTGTTGCGGAGGTTCCTGCAGCAGATGATGCAGGACTGCGTGGGGTTCCGCCGCAGCGAGGACGGCCTGCGGGAGGCCTGGGAATTTCTGGACAAGAACCTCGAGGTGCTGCGGGTGGAGTATCTTAGCCCCCCCGGATTCGAGCTGCAGAACATGATCACCCTGGCTCGCCTCATGGTCAGCGCCGCCCTGCTGCGGGAGGAGAGCCGGGGGTGCCATTACCGCGTGGACTTCCCGGGTGAGGCGGAGTTCTGGAGGCGCCACGTGGTCTTCAAGGCTCGCGGTGGCCGGGTAATGCGGGAGCTGCGGGAGGTCGGCGACCTCACCGGCGGAGGTTATGCCTGGGACGGAGAGGGATAGGCGAGGGGGAGAGGATTGGACGAGGCTTTCAGGAACGCGTGCATGGAGGCGGTGCGCAGGGCCCTGGACGAGGACCT
>JACVJG010000170.1 GCA_015711875.1 Candidatus Solincola jinzensis
GACGATGGTGGCAGCCATCCTGGGTTCGAGGGCAGCAACCAGATTAGATGCGAAATCCTCGTTCTCGTTGATGGCCTGAGCCAGGAGGTCGACCTGGAGCAGGGGGAGAAGCTCCGCGACCAGATCTGGGTTCTCATTGATAGCCTGCGCGACCTCTTTAGGGTCAAGATTGCCCATGAAGTTGACCAGGATGTCCTTGGAGTTGAAAAGCTTCCCCAGCATAGGCCCCATGGGGCTTCTCGCAGGTAAAGCCATCACGCCCCCTGCGGCGATCAGCCCCACCAGCATGACCACCACGATCAGGTTAACGGCTTTCTGGACGTTCCTGTTGAGCAGCATCTTTATCTCCCCCTAGTTTTCTCGCAAGCGCGTGATTGCCTCGCCCGCCTTCTTGCTTCTTTATGCCTTACGGAATCAAGGTTCCATGCATCCTTCTGCCTCTGTACGATACGTGTTCCGCAAAGCAAGCGCCTCAGCGCATTTGCACACAGGCGTAAATGCCACTTGAAAAACAGCGAGGACTGGTCGGACCCGAAACCAGGCTCTGGCAGCCAGCCGAGTTGCCACCATGATCAGCACGGTGACGCGGGAACCGGCTTTTCTGCGCGCCCATTCCACCTTCTGCGACATCCTCGCGGGGAACACGCACGCACGAAGGGCTGCCCCACCCATAAGCAGGCAAGACATTCGGGCGATAAAGATCATTCCAAGGGACACTATGCGGTGAGCTGTTTGGCGAGCCGTCAAGGTAGCTACGGTGTTAGCTATTTGTGAGCACGGCGAAACGGCGTGTGCCGAAACAAGAATCCGGCCCTGCCTTTGCGGTTTTGACCCCTTTTTTCTCGTCTCCATTCAGGGCTCTTTCCTCGCGATGTTTTATCCCCTAGCCTCTATCGCGTTCACTCCCCTGCGCGCGAACAGCGCGCCATCCATATCTCCCATCCCTGCAAAAACCGCCCATCCAGCGCTTTTTTAACCAGATTCACTATATATATCGAGGGAAAAGGGTGATTTTTTCACTCCGAAGGGTGATTTTTGAAATAATCGTAACAATTTTGTCACAATCATGTAACATCCTGAGTAACTTTATAAGCAGGCATCTCTGAGGTTTAAAGTACATACAGGCGCATCAAGCGAAACGACCTGCCCTTTCGCCTTCTGGTTGAGACGGTGTCCTATCTAGTTTTCGTCCACACTTACTATGCCCGCAGGATCGCTCCTGGCGATATTTCTCCTCGTCGCTGCTCTTTGGTGCCACCGCTTAAACGGGCGCTTGGAGGATTGTGACCACTCGCCAAAGAGCGAACCCGCAAAAAAGGTGATGCATTCCAAATCACTCAATCCGGCAATGGGAAACGTTCGTATCAACGCAGTCCGTTTCCGGCAATATTCACGGAAAGAAAAAGGGCCCGGCCTCGAGCCGGGTTCCCTGTAATGCCTGCGCTTTCAAGGAGAGCCGAACCGTTGCAGCGGTCCTGCCCCGGGTATGAGCCACCAGGGCAACCCTGCTTTTACCCGCTGTGCAAGTGATTACCGGTTACGACATACCCCCCCAGCGCATAGACGCGCATATGGCCCGTCAAACCGGCGGGGTGATGGAAATGGGCTGATTTATGCTGCTCAGAACGGTGACGATGCGTATATCGCCGTATCCTATCTGTTCGGTAATAAGGGCGTTGCTCACCACCGCCTCGTATTTGACCCTGTAGCCACTCTCCTTTTCCACCCACACGTCGACCTTCCCCCCGCTATTGGAGGCAAGCTGCTCAGGCTGCACGTTCTTGAACAGGGAGGAGATCTCGTTGGGCGAAAGGGTGAAGGACAGGTGATATGCATCCACGCCGTTTATTTTCTCCAGACCGAGATTCTGCGAGGAAGATGCGACCTCCGGGAGGCGCGAGAACCCCTCGATCTGCTCGGTCGCCGTGCTGCCGGTCACGGTAACCGGTTGTTCCTGCCACTTATCGCTGCCCGCGAAGCGTCCGTACTGCTTTCCACCCACCACCACGATCTCGCTGAAGCTCTGGCCGAAGATGGCGCTGGTGGAGTGCACGTTGTTGCCGCTCACGTCTATGGAGGTGGTCTGGATCTGGCCTCCACCGAACTTGGTGTTCTGGTAATATATGGCTATCTCCATGTGCAGCGAGCTGATGTTCTTCTCCGCTGCCTCACTCTTCTCCCAGATCTCCTGCACGCTGGGCTCGCCCTTACCGCATCCCGCAAAAGCAAACAGAAGGCAGGAAAGGGCGAGAAGCACGGCCATCGAGACCTTTACCTTAATTTGCCTGTTTCTCATCCATCTCACTCCTTTTATCTATCCCGCTCCGCTGTAACTCCAGTCTCGTTATATCCCCTTATCGGCGAGGGGCTCCCCGGCTTTACCCTTGCCGGCATACCGAATGCCGCTCCGTCAACCGGCCGCCCGAACCCTTATATGTGTTTCCCTGCTCTTTGGCCTATCTTTTCGATCCCCATGCCCTCGTCAGGATAATATCGAATCGTGACTCAATCGAGATCAGAAAAAGCGCGCTTCCACGGACGTACCCATGAGATGCAGCCTTTTACCACCACTCCCTGCACGCTTTTCCGCCTTCGCGTTCCATCCTCTCCTTGCCTTCACGCAGAGCCTCACGATGGATAGGCAGCTCGCTTTTTCCACGCCGCGGAAAACCCTCTCCAGGTTGAGTATTCTACTCCCCATAGCAATAGACCTTGCGGTTTCGAGCGCCTATCAGCACCAGCTCATCCGTTAGAGTCAAGGTATGCGGAAGCGCATCCGGCATCTCCGTCTCGAAGCTGGGGACGCCGGATTCCGCGGAAAGAGCCCTGAGATGATCCCTTCCGCAGAGATAGACGTCCTTGTTGGTGGCATAGATCAGGGTGCGGGAAGCCGTTTCGCCGGAGGCGACGTTCCACAACCTGTCCCCGGTCCTTGCATCCAGGTTGAGGGTGCTCGATACCAGGCCTTCGCCGCCGATCACCAGTATCACCTGATTGCCCCTCAACGCCAGGTTGGATATGACCGTAGGTCCGGTGGCGTACTTCCACAACAGCTTCCCGCTTTGGGCATCAAGGCAGAAGGCCTCGAACTCGGTAGCCAGAAACACCCTCTCGTCATCCGCAGCCGGGCAAGTCACGGGTATGCCGTGTGACTGGAAGGTCCAAACCAGACGACCGCTGTCCGCCTCCAGAGCAACAAGATCGCCCTCGTACGAGACCCCGAGAACCTGTTTTCCGTAAACGCATGGCGAAACCTGTACGGGGCCCTCGGCGCGATAGGACCAGCGCCTATCGCCGTTGGACGCATTGAGGCAGTAGAGGAAGCCGTCCTCGGACCCGAAGAACACCCTCCCTCCCGCCGGGACAGGGGTAGAGGATACGGCGTCGCCGACTTCCGCCTCCCACGCGAGCTTCCCCTCAGGCGAAAGGCTCTGGACCCTGCCATCCGAGGTAGCCAGCATGATACCCTTTTCGTAAACCGCAGGCATGGAAGTGATGCTCGCACCGGCGTCATGTCTCCACACGGGACGTCCCGTTCCAAGCTCCAGGCAGTAGAGGAACCCGTCCTCGCAAGCGACATAAGCTCGCCCATCCGCTACCGCGGGAGGCCCGGCGAGCTCGCTCTCCAGCCTGGTGCTCCAGAGCTCTCTCAACTGGCCTCCGGGGGCCAGGGGAAGATAGGAAAGGTGGGTGGGACCCCCGCCCGGCATGGGCCAGTCCCCTTCACCTATGGCTATGCTCCCGCCTGAGGAAGGCAACCATATCGCCAGCACCACCACCACAGCCAGGACGCAAACAGCCCCGGCTGCCGCGATCAAATACGAGGGCCTGACGGCCACGATTACTCACCTCCCGAATGGGAGATCCGCCCTAATGACGAGGCTGAACGTCACGGGCCACCCTGACGCGGCACGAACGGCTCCAAGAACCTCTGTCCACGCTTCCCAGTAAATATCCCGTAATTAAGAATTAAGGATAAAGCCATCTAAAGATCAAAGCCATCTCCGCTATCGCCGATGCCAGCCATTTTTCTCTACCGCCGCTCCTCGAACATGACTCACAAGCCGGCGGGTGGCTCTATACCGGTTTTTGTCGCGGCTAACACAAGGGTTTAGCGGGCTTACCCCAAACCCGATGATATGCATGGTCAGAGCGGCGGCTCTATCTCAACCGCCTCGTTGACGCGGCTAATATTCACCACGAACCTGATATCCCCTTTGCCTATTTTTTCGGGGATAATGACGTTGCGTATGAGTATTTCGTAGCGCAAGAGGTAGTATTCGTCGCTATCGATCCACACCCCTACTTCTCCTCCGGCATTCTGGCTGAAATCGAAGGAGGGTTGCGTTGCGAACATGGCCTTCACTGCCTCGGGGTCGAGGGTGAAGTGAAAGCGCTCCGCCTCCGAGCCTCCGACTTCCTCCCTTCCCAGATATGATTGCGACGCCGCCAGCGACGGGAGTTCCAGGAATTGCGAGGAATACTCTTTTGCTGAACCCGAGCCGACCTCGGCGGGCACCTCTTCCCATACGCCCGTGGCCATGTCGCGGTTATACTGTTTTCCTCCCACGCGCATGTATTCGGAATAAACCTGGCCCAAAAGAAGATCCTGCTCGTGCACGTCATCGCCGTTCACGTCCATGATGATGCTCTGTATCTGGCCGCTTCCGTACTGCGTATTCTCGTAGTAGCTGGCAATCTCCATGTGCCAGGACCTGATCTCATTGTCGGCCTCCTGCGCTTTGGCCCACAGCTCCTCAACCGTCACATCGCCGACGTTTTCCGCCCTATCTCCCTTGCCGCCGCAGCCGACCGCGAGGGTGAGGATAAGTAGCATGGTTGAGAGAAGAAAAAGGGTTGGGGACAACACCGATCTCCTCACGGTGCGCCTCCTATGCAAACGAGACATCCTCGCTTCGCTCTCATCGGCACCGCTCCCTTGCGCCGGTCACCGCCCTCGCGGGCTCACGCCCTTTGTATCACAGCGACCATATCATTTCAAACCGCATGTACGGCGACCGGAAACAGCCGAATCTCACTACATAGCATGAACCCTCTTTACATGACGCTTGCGAAGTCCCGCGGGTTCCACCCTTGCTTCACTCACCTTGATGGGCCCGAGATATCAGGAGCGTTAGGTAGGCGAGGTGATGCGCCGGTGTTCCCCTTTTGTCCGCATTACCCCGCAAGGCCTAGGCGCCTGTAATGCATTCCCTCGCTTTTGCCCCTGGCGGTCCCGAGGCGAAAATCCCACAACCAGACGATCCAGACCGCATCGATGTGTGCGGGGAGTCTGCGTTTCGCCAGCAGTTAATGATTCATATAAGAGTTCATCCTCCGGAAATAGTTGTCCGGGGAAGCCATTTGTCACACGTCGCGCCCTATTATCCCCATACCTATTCAGTTAACATATTAATATTGACAATGATTATTAATATATATAATTTATATAAGGAGGTGATAAAGAGATGTTTACGGCCGCCCTAGCGCTGAGCGCCGGAGAGGACTTTCCGGAGATACTCTCCGCCGTGGAGGCTTATCCTTCCCTCGATGTCTGTGGCATCGCCCGCTCTGTTCCCGACCTTTTGCGGCTCCTTTCGCTCTTCCGCCCCTCTATCCTTATCGCCTCCTCATGCATTCTCGAAGAGTTCGTGCAGGAAGGATTGCTTGACAGCGGAGTCCGGTACCTAAGCGCCCCCGTCACTTTCATTTTGCTGGACGGAAAAGAAGAGCTTGAGGGGATCGAACTCTCCAGGATAATGCGACTTCCCTTGCGGATAGGAGGAGCGATAGAGAGGGAAACGCGGGATATTGAAAGCGTCTTCCAATATATTAAATCTAAAGTAGATGTATATAGTTATGATGATACCGGTCAGCGTACGCCTCATATAAAAAGCAATCCAAAGTGTGGCCTGTTTATCTTTTCAGGCAGCAAGGGAGGGGTGGGGAACACCCTCATTTCCTGCTCATTTGCTGCCATCGCTTCCGCAGGCAAACGAGCCCTGCTTATGGAGCTAGGAGGAAAACGGTCGCAACTGACTCACATCAAAGCTTCACTTGAGGGTAAGACACTGAGCGAGCTTTTGCCCTTAGCGGAGGAGATATCCTGGGATCTCTTGCGCATGTCTCTTTTCAGACATGACTCCGGTTTCTACCTCCTCCCCCTAGAGCGCCGCAACGTCAAGGGGCATGCATTCGAGCCACGCAGGATCACGCCTTTGCTGCGTAACCTGCTTTTCCTGTTTGACATAGTGGTCGTAGACCTCCAGACCCCCTGGAACGGGGAGTTCCCTGTCTTAATGCCCTTCCTTCCCGTGGTTCTTCTGGTAACCCTTCCCGACGTACTTTCCACAGCATGCGCACGAGACGCCGCCGAGTTCATGAGACGCAATGGCATGGACACGTCTCACATGCATTTGCTTATCAACCGCAACGGCGGAAACCACATCCTGGGCATGGAGGAGTTGGCGCGCGCAACCGGTTTGCAGATAGCCGCTTCTCTCCCCGATGACGCCCGTTCAGGCCTCGATTTCAGCGAGCTCGGGGAGATACCCCGTCCCGATTCCACCCTGGGTAGAGCGGTCGCCTCCCTGGCTTTCACTTTGGGCCTCACCCCATCGCTTCCATCCGGAGCGGGAATCCGTGAGCGACCGAGCATCCTCGCC